>CALEZK010000292.1 GCA_937928585.1 uncultured bacterium
CTGTAGAGCCGCGCGCGCCCAAGGCGCATCCGCTGAATTATGGTATTTCGCACAACCAGGGAATTTTTTGCTTGACACAAACCCGCCGTCAATGTGTATAGTATCTGTGAGCCAAGGCATTTCGTAGTTATCCCGTTTTATGTGTTTTTATGGTGCTTCGGAATTTAGTTGACGAACAACAATTTTTGAAGCGTCCATGACAACAAGTTTGTCAACTTTGAATAGTTTAGATACTGTTGGATTGGGTGCCAAGCCTGCCTCAGTGTGGTTGATTTGTGCGGTAAAGTGTTACCAGTAAACCAGTTGCGCAACGTTTTTTGAAAACTGGCACGGTACATGCTCTCTAATGGGCGTGTAGAGGGTTGGCCAGGGGCCGACTACAAGACAGTCAGTTGCAGTAACGGTTTCTGGCAATTCGACACTGTTGAAGTTCAGACAGGTCGAGCAAGTGGAGGGCATTATGAGGTTCATGAAACATTCGGTCGTAGCGGTGGCGCTGTTCATTGGATTGAACGCATCCGCCGTCATCGTTCCCGGCGAACCCAATGGCGGAGAGCCATACCTCTACGACATTTACAATCAATTGTATGGCACGTCGTTCACCGGCACGGATGATCCAAACTTCCTTGCGTTGCAGACGGGATGGGAAACCATCACGCTCGACGCAGATGTTGAATCAATCACCTTCGACGCCCTGTGGCGCCAGTCGTTCCTTGAGGACAACATCGGCTACTACTCCGCGACAAACGCCAAGATGCCGATGAATATGAATCAGGTGCTTGGGCCCTTTGACAACACCGGGCCAAACCAGGGTCAGGGCTTCTTGACCTCCGACCCGACGACTGTGAGCACCGCGGGTCTCGAAACGATTGGCTTCTATGATCACGCAACGCTCCCGGGCGACCAGTCGGTGTATTTCAATTGGTACTCTGAAGCCTATTTGAATGATGGTCAGTTTCAGACCACGCCGAACGAAGTGCACGTTCTGATCCTTACCACGCAGTATGCGGACACCTATCTGCTCTGCTTCGAAGACCTGCCCTACGACTACATCGTCGAAGGCGGCGCGAAGCTGCAGAATATCGGCGACCGCGACTACCAGGACGTTCTCGTGCAGATTACGCTGAATCGTACAGTGGTTCCCGAGCCCAGTTCGCTGGTGCTTCTGGGACTTGGCATTGCGACGGTGGCGTACCGCAAGATGCGGTCGCGCGCCTAGCTAAACGACCTCCTTTGTGTGTGGCGGTTACGTTGTGAGTGACCGCAAGAGACTGATGCTGCGCGGCGAGTCTGAAAAGACTCGTCGCGCAGTTTTTTGTCTTCACCTATACACGATTCAGCCATCTCCCGCGGCATATCCGCCAAGACTTCTTCAAGTTCCGAGTGCTCGTGCGTGAAATCGTAATCCCTCTCGCATTCCGCCGGAACCCATCCAATAACCCGTAAAAGCGGCAAACGACCCCCGGGTAGGGCGAGCGTCCTCGAGAGCCGCTTGCGCTCCGGTGCCACCTGGAGAAGGAGAAGTCTACGCGGCGCGGGTCCAACGCCCTTGGAAGACGGACCACCCCCAATCCCCGACGCGCTGAAAGCGCACAGCAAACCTCCCGGATGGAATTACAGACGATTTGGCCCACACCGCGCACATTTTTGCACGCCTCGCACGAAAGTTTGTCACTCCTGAGTGCTTTTTTGGACATTTCGAGTGAAGTTGACGTTTTCTGGAGTACAAAAGCCTCGGAATGTTCGTCAATATATAGTAAGATTTGACGAATTTGCTCAACATATAGGCGATTTCCGGTCAAAACCGCAGGTTTCCCGCATTTTCACGTTGTCTGGCATGACAATTGTTTATTCTTTCCGTGGAATGTTTGGCACTGGCCAGCGGTACAGTTGGTATTAAGTGCAAACAAAGGCACGTGGACGCAGTAAAATGCTGCGACCCACGGGAGGACGTTCACCTGATAATGGCACCTCTTACCCGAACATACGATGAAATCGTGCGCGCGCCGCTCAACGAGGAATTGTTGGGCATCAGCGACGCGATTCAAGAGGTTCGCGAGTTAATCCAGCGATTGTCCTCCTCGAGCCTCACGGTGCTGGTCAATGGCGAAAGCGGAACCGGCAAGGACATCGCCGCGCGCCTGTTGCACCGCCATTCGCCGCGCTACGGCAAGCCCTTTATCAAGGTGAATTGCCCGGCGATCCCCGAAAGCATTCTCGAAAGCGAACTCTTTGGGTATGAGCGGGGCGCATTTACCGGGGCACGCACCTCCAAGCCGGGCCGATTTGAACTTGCCAACCATGGGACGATCTTCCTTGATGAGATCGCCGAGACCTCCTATACTGTCCAAGGGAAGTTGCTGCAAGTGCTTGACGGCGAGCCGTTCATGCGAATTGGCGGCGTTCGGCCCATTGAAGTGGACGTGCGCGTCCTTGCGGCGACCAACATCCCATTGGAGGATGCAGTACGCGAT
>CALEZK010000293.1 GCA_937928585.1 uncultured bacterium
CCGTGCGGCATCCGGGTCGCCCGAGGCGCGCGCATCACCGGACTGTTCAAATCTCTCAAGGGCACCTCGCGTGGTGATTCCGATATCGAAGCACTTCCCGTTCACGGAATATGCGCCGTTCCGCCACCAGTCGAGATATCGCCGCGCCTGGTCGTTTAGGTCCCAGCCCGCCAGGGAAATACTGTCCGCGAGTGCGAGCGCCATGCTCGTGTCGTCTGTCCATTCCCCCGGTTCCAGATCGTGCGGCCCGCCGCCGCGAAATCCTTCCACAGGCGGAAACGTACCTCGGGGCTTAAATTCCACCGCCGCGCCCAACGCATCCCCTATCGCCAGTCCAAGCAGCATGCCTCGCTTGCGATCAATCTCGCTCACAAAATTACGCCTCGTGCATTCCGAACTAGAATCGATGATCTAAAATGATGTCGCATGGAGTTTGCTCGTGCGTGCGGACGAATCGTCGCGACGACACAAAGGCAAACTATTCCGATAGTCAGATCGAAATTCACGTTCGATTTACAAAAGCGCAAGAACAATTGGGTTATGTCTCCGGATGGAAGCGTCTCACACAATCCGGGCACACGCCGTGGCTAAACTCTGCGTCGGAGTGCATGGTGATATACACTTCGAGCTGTTTCCATATCCCAGAGTCGTCCCGAATCTTCTTGCAGTACCCGCAGATTGGGATTATGCCCTGAAGGGTCTTGATTTCTTTCAGTGCGCGTTCCAGATCCGAGGCGGTCTGGTGCAGCTTCTCCTCCGACGTTTTGCGCAATGTGATTTCGGACTCGAGCGCCACATTGACGTCCTTAAAAACCATCGCCAAGAGCCCAAGGCCGGTGCACGGCGAGAGCAGAATGAAATCCAGCAACGTCAGCGTTGTAAAAAGGCTTGGACTGAAAAGGTCCGGCCCCGTCCTCGTACCCAACACCGCAAATGCCCGAACCATCATGATCACGCCATGAATCCCGAAGAGAACAGCGACGGCAACCTGCGGGATCCATGCGCCCGGCTTGATACGCAGCAAGAGCTTCGCCGTACACGTGAAACCGAGACAACCCAGGACAATCGACACCACAATGATGCGAGACACGATGGACGGGTCTGCAAACGTATAGTAGGCGAGCAAACCAATCGTAGGGAGAATGATGAGCGCAAGTACAGGCCTCGAGTCTTTATAATCCAGAAATCGATCGATCCCCACAACAAAGCACGACCCACCCACGATGACAAGACCGTTTGCAAGCACAATCGAAGCGAAGTCCGGCCAAGTACCGCGTGTCCAAAGGAGCGCATAGCCCAACCCTGCAATGAGGTATCCCGCAGCCCAGATGCCGAGGCCCGAATGCTTGCGTACCGTTCCGAGCGCAATGCCAAGGCCCGCACCGACACACAATGCCGTGAGCGCACACACGACGGTAAGGGAACGAATATCGAGGGAATAGTTCAGGACCATGTCGTGCCTCCCTTTCCCTCAAATCGTCGTCCTGCCAATCGTGGGGCGTTTTTGCCCGCAGATCTCTTAGGTGAAAATACCGGACTGCAGCCCCCTGGGCGTGGTGTCTCGCGAGTAGCAGCTCGCGCAACTAAGGTAGCATCCGCAATTGACACATTGCATACTACGTTGCCCGGGGGTACTTCGAGTCGGGTCCACTTGATGCCGGGGAATCGCTGAATTCATTGGGCAAGCGTCGGTATTTGTGCGGCGCCATGAATGCCGCGGAACGCAGTGTGCGGGTGTTCTGTGAGGGGGCTACCATTGCGAGGAAGCAGAGATGAGACTCAAAAAGCCATTTGTCGCACGAATAAGTCAGGTAAAAATAACGAGGGATGGCGAGACGGCACTTATCGAGTACAAGGACAAGTCCACTTCTAGTGTCAATCTCCATATTGGCCCGGGACTGCTAGAAATGTCCGACCGCGAGGTTCTCGACACGCTCAACAACATTATTCGTGTCCAAAAGGAAATGGCCGCGCAGTACGTCCACGTTGCGGTGGAAATTCCGGACGAAATCCTCAAATCAAGTATTCAACTCAATGTCGGCAATGGGTGCCGCGGGGTGACGTATTGCGATGCGTTGTAAACGACGGCGGCCTCGATGGAGAAGCGACCGTTTTCATTGACGAGCGCGAACTCTCCCTGCAGGATTTTGGACGGATGTTGACATCGCGTGCCGGCTGGGGAATGCGCATTACATTTGTTCCGGACGATCGGTTGACCGAGAATCCAGAAATCGAAGTGCGCGGGCCGCTGAATGACGATATTCAGTGAACGCGACTTTTTCGACCAGCTCGAAATTCCGAGCGCCATTTATTTTAGCGCTGTAATTCCTTCTTCATTTCCATTTCCGGGTCGCGTTTATTATTTTCCCCTATCTAATTCACTCATTTATCCCTCCAATCCCTAGATTCCCCAAAGAATCCTCAAAAAGATTTCCCACAAAGAAATCCATTTAATCACCCAGCCCGCAGGCTGGACAAAACAAGGGGGTAACACCCCCCGCCGGTTCACCCAACGGGGGAACCGGCCGCAGGACGCAAAAAATCCAAATCCCAAAAAAGAGAGAATCTAAAATTCATCTCAACCCTGCAACGCAGCAAAAAAAAGAGAATGACCTTCGAATCATTGTCTCAATTCGGCCAATCGGGACGTATCATTTCACAGGCCGAAATATTCATTTCCCTGTCTAATCCAGACTCCCTACGCCCATTTCCCTTTTGAATGGGCGGGAGTAGTAAAACTTCCCGGTACCGGGAGTACTACAACTTAAGCCAGCGCCTTGACGTGGTCGAAGGCGATGCCTTACCCGGTTTTCCGGGTTGGATCGGAAAACCGTTCGGTGGACTAAAGATTCCCGCAGGAATCTTTATGTCCGCCCCACGCAGTGCAAAAAGAAAACTTCCCCTTAACGGGGAAGAAAAACTAGTAGCGGGTCACCCAGTTCGGGGTGTTCCGCTTGCTCGACCATATCGTCGGTGACGTCGAGCGGGTCGAGTTCGATGAGCTCTTCGGGCTCGATGGCGAGGTCGAGCCAGAGCTCTTCGGGGTCTATTTCTCGCTGTATGATGCCGGCCACGTCATCATCTATGCACATGGTTTTGTTTTCTTCATTCATGGTGTTTCACCTCCTGAAACGATTTTTGTGTGGTCCGGTGAGAGGGAACGGGTCATGTGATTTGAGGCGTAGCCGACCCCGGTAGGGGGGTAAATCACAATGAATCCCTGTTCCCGTGACCACGGTGTAGAAAATCGGTGGGAGGTGAAGCCATGCGATTGAAAGAAAGCCATGTGTTGCATTCTGGTGACGTGTGGCCTGGTCGGGCGAGAATAGGCCCCGGCTCTCTGTTCGGTTGTCGAGCCCTGAGGGCGAAGAGACTTTGCTGGCGGCGGTGTGAGTTGCGCGGAACAGGCCCCTGTGGGTTGACCCGCTGCGGTTTCGCTACCCTTGGTGGCGGTTGGTGCCTTGGGGGCTGTCTGCTGGTGCGGAGAAAATGTAGAAGCAGTTTGTGCAGATTTGCTGTGGCGCTTCTTGGCTGTACCCTTCTTCTTCGAACGGGACGGTGTTTGTGTTTTCGCACCATGGGCATGCGTTCTTGCTTCTGGCGTTGTGCTCTCTTCTGATGGCGCGTCGGTATGCCTTGATTCCGATGACGTATTGCGGGATGTTGCTGTCTTGGTCTGTGTGTGCTGTTGTGTTTTCCATTGTTTTTCACCTCTTGTTGTGTGGGTCCTTTTGAACCCCGTGTGGGTGGTTCAAAGGACCGGTGTACGGGAACTCGTTTTTGGTGGTGACGATTGGAGCTCATACCGCTTGTGCGTTGCCTGATTCGTAGACGTGTTGGCAGTGTAGGCAGATTTTGGATGCTGGTTCGAATGGGTCTGGTTCTATCCAGAGTCGTGTGGCGAGGTGGCATCCGCATTTTGGGCAGGTGTGTCGGTACTGAAATTCAGGCATGGTGGGTAGTACCCGGATTTCTGCTTCGGAATGCCGAGTCGCTGTGATGTTTTGTATGGCCTCGGTTATTTCGAGTGCTGCTAATGCCTGTTGTTCTGCTTTGTTGTTGTTCATGGTTTCACCTCATTATTTTTGTTCTTTTGAATTCCTACGTGTGAGGATTCAAAAGAACGAGGTGTTGCAACGCCTTTGAGCCAGTTTGCCGCCGGCGGAATTTCTACGCGTGTGCTCAAATGGCGTTAGAACTCTTTCTTTCCCAAATTGGCGAGTGTGCATTCTCAAGAAAAAGCTGGCCCAGCCTGTAGCCAAGTTTACTTCTCGCACTGAAATTCAAAGCGCCAAGGTTCCAGGCTTAGAATTACTCGTTCGTGGGCTTTCGAGGAAATCGTACCGGTTACGGTGAGTTAGCCGCTTGGCGCCTTGTGAATTTGAGGAGTGCTTTTTCGATTGCCTCTGTTTGGCGCGTGAGTCTTGTGATGGCTTGCGCGGTGCGTATGGCGCGGTCAATTGCCGTCACGGCCATCGGCACATTACCTTCGGTTAGTGCCTGTACCGTTTCGCGTATTTGTTCTCGTAAGGCTTCGAGGTATTTTGCGGCGTTTGTCTGGATGTCTCGCAGTCGTTTTTCTGCGGCGATTTTTCTGAGTTGTTGTTGGATGCTCTGTTTGAGCTGGGTTTGTTCTTGTGGGTTCATGGCTTCGACTTCTCGGACGTAGTCCTCGTGGAAGAGTTCACGGTCGAATTCCTGTAGGCGCGTGTTGAGTTCCCAAACACGCTGTATGTCCTCTTGGATGCGTTCCGCTTCCGCGGTAATTCGTTGGAGGTCCTGGATTATTGATTGGTGTGCGCCAGGCTCGGCCCCTCGGCGCGTTATGGTGTCTCGTAGGGCGCGTAGGTCTGTTTCCATGTGGTGTTGTGTTTCGAGTTCCTTGGCAATGGCCGGCTTGGCTGCTTTTTTGATGTATTCGGCTTCTTGATTGAGTCGTTTGACACGTTCTTTATGGCGCGGACTGTTTTTCTGCGCTGTCGTCCAGCGCTCCTTCAGATTGGCAATTCTTCCTGGATGGAAATGCAGGCCGGAGAGCAGCGCGAAGAGTGATGAAAGGATTCCGAAGACAGCGATCGCGCTGAGTATTGGAATGTTGGTGTTGAGCCAGTCGAAAACGCCTGGCGCGGCGGCGGTCATGCCAAAGAATGTCATGAGGTAGGCGGCGCCAGCGGCTCCGGCGCGCGACAAGCCTGCCTGATGCAGGAATTGGTAGATCATAACTCCGAGGACGAGCATGACGATTGCAGCCGCGAGTGGTCCGAGTGTTTTGAGGTTGAAGTCCCAAGTTGATTCGGCAATGAGAAGGCTGATTGCGAGGCTGAGTCCTACGCCTATGGCGACGGCGCGGCCTCCGGGTCCTGGATATTTGTGTCCGAGTGTTGCTTGCGCGAGTCCCACAAAGACGAGAGTGAATATCAGGAGGTCGATGAGCGCGGAGTACCGGTCGTAGATGTTTTCGATGTTGAGGTATTCGAATGGTGTGAAGAGGTCTTCGATGGTGAGTGGCCGCGCCATGGCGATGCTGGTGTGCAGCAGGATGAGTAGAAGTAGGACGGACATTATGGTCGCTGTGGTCGCGGGCCTCATGCCGGTGTGGTGGGTACCGGTACTATTTAAGGTTTACCATTCATCCTGCTGATGGTGGACAAGCACGCGTACGAAGAAAGAAGAATGGCCCCGACGCCGGGGCCAAAAGACAGAGCGCCTAGACCGCCTCCTCCATAATTGCGGAATCGGAAGCGACGCTGTTTTCCGTGTTGTCTTTGGTGGTCAGGTAGGCGTACGCCTGTTCCAAGGCAAGAATAGCCTTGGGAAGGTCGTTTGCGTCGTAGCTGTTGGTGTTCTTCCACTCGCCTTGGCTGTCCCTGTAGCTTCTGTCGAGTACGACTCGGCGCGCGTCGAATTTTCTTCCGTCTCGGGTGTCGTATGTGCGCTTCCATACTGAAGCTCGTACGGCTCCGACTTTGAAGTTCTTTTCTGGTCTGGTGTTTTCTTGGTTGTTGGTTTTCATGTTCTGTTTCCTCCGCCCTCGGTGGGGCTCGTTTTTTGCCGGTTCGCTGTGTTGCGTTCGGCTTTTGTTGTGGCAGTCATCTTCTGCCTTGCTTGCTGGGTAGAAGTGGCTGCTTCGCTTCTCGGGCACGTGTACGCAGAGTTTATTGTGTTTCTTTGGAGTACCATTTGGTGCAGGTGTTGCAACGTCTGCGGTGGATGGTCTGTGCGTCTTTGGCTCGTGTTCTGTAGCCTCTCCATTGGCCGTATTGGCTGATGCAGCGTGGGCAGATGGGGTTGTTGATGGCTGCATGGCTCGCTTCGGTGAAAGATTCCATTGTTGTTTCCATGCGCAGTTGGGCGCGTGCTTCGGCGGCTTCGTCAAACGGTGTGAAGTTTTCTGCTGGTTCGGTTTCGTTCATCGTGTTCATTCCTCCGGGGTTCTTTGTCCCCATGTGAGGGACAAGAATCCCCTGGAACTCAATACTGTTCTGTACGGCGTATAATCCCATTCGACGTGCCGGAGGCGTGGGTGTGATCCAAGTAACGAACAAGCGGAGGGGTGCTTATGTTTGATCGGATAAACATTCGCAGCAGCGTCGCGGCGTATGTGCAGATCGAGAATCTTGTGCGCTTCGCTGTGGCCAGCGGTCGGCTAAAGGTTGACGATCGGTTGCCTTCAGTCCTGCAGTTGACTGAGCAGTTGGGCTTGAATCCCAACACAATCACGAAAGCGTACCGCGACTTGGAGGTCATGGGCATCGTATACACGCGGCGCGGAATGGGCGTGTATATAAAGAAGGGCGCGGAGATGAAATGCCGCGAGACCGTTCGAAGCCAAATTGTTAGCCGCATTCACGAGGCGGTGAACGAGGCCAAGGCAGCAGGTATGACTGCCAAGGAAGTGCGCGGCTGTATGGAAAAGCTCTACGGCGCGGTGGGAGAACCATATGGAGTGGATGAAGCGCTCGTGCGTGGCTTGGCTAAAGCGAAGTAAGGCGCGTTGGCGCTCCGGGTCTTCGAGTCTGTTCTATTCGGTGCGTGGCAATTTGCCGATTTGGCTTTGCAGTTTCCTAGGTTGAAGTCTTGCACGGCCTTTTTTGTGAAAATTCGGATTTCACTGTGTAGCGCTTCAAATGCCGTGCGGACCTGGCCGCTTCTGTTTCGCTTTGGCATGGTGAGTGGCATGATAAAGCGCTTGGTCTCTGCGACGTACTTCCGCGCTCGCTCCTCGGTAAATGCACCGTTCATGGTAGCGAGGTTGTCTGCGCGATCGGCGAGTTTGATGACAGTCGCTACGGCGCTGGTGGAAATGCGGCCGTAATATTGGTCGGCGTTATGCGGCGTGCCCTTGGTGAGAACTTGAACGATGGCGACCGTGCGTGCGTCAAGGGCGTAGAACCGCCCGAGCATTTTCTTGTCGAAGCATTCTTCGCAGTCTTCGAGTACATCGTGCAGCAGCGCGGCTGCAAGGATGTACTCTTCGCGTATGCCGAGTGTCCATAGCTTTAGGGTTACGCGGATGGGATGATAGATGTACGGCCCGCCAGATTCACGTGGTTGTCCGTGGTGCAATTCGATGGCGAGATGAAGTGCGGTGCGCACGAGGTACCAGTTTTTGACAAATGCTATCCGGCGTAGTCCGTGGTATGGGCCATTAGGTCGATGAGAACATCTTTTGCACGTTGTTGTGCGAGCAGGTGTGCTTGGCATCGCCGGATTTCCTAGTTGCGGCCTGTTGCCAGAAAAGGCCTTCATAGGTAAAGACACGATCAGTGGAAAAAGTGACCGCACAGCTTTAGGCGAGTCCGATGTAGGGGTGGTAACCCCGGGAGAAGATTTCCTGTGGAACACAAGCCGCGCCGTGGAGGTGTCGTTTCGAACTGCCAGAAATTGCCACTCGACAGTAGTTTTCGGCTTTGGTGGTCCTATTTATTTTCAATATGGAAATCTAGAAGAGAGAAGAGAGAAGAGAGAAGAAGAGAAGAAGAGAAAAAATCTATTAGAAGAAGAAAGAAAGAAAGAAAAGAAAAAGGAACTAGCGCGTGAGCGGATCCGAACACATGCGCGGCCAGCCATCCTGTTTCCATAGG
>CALEZK010000294.1 GCA_937928585.1 uncultured bacterium
GTACCAGTGTCAACAACGTTGACGAGCAAAGCCCGGCGATAAGCGTAATCGCCATGGGCCGGCGAATTTCGTCGCCCTCGCCAGACGCCAGCGTCATCGGCAACAATCCAAGTATCGTCGTGATCGTCGTCATGAACACGGGGCGCATGCGAACGCGTCCCGCTTCAACGACAGCTTCCGCCCGGCGCATGCCGCGCTCAATCAGCAGATTCGTATAGTCCACCAGCACGATCGCGTTATTCGTCACGATGCCCGCGAGACTGATGACACCGATATAGACAAGAATGCTCAACGGGATGCTCATGTAATCCAGCGTGTATATCACGCCGATCGCAGCCATGGGAATGGTTGTCATCACCAACGCCGGATGAAGTATCGACTCGAACTGACACGCCATCACGACGTACACAAGAAAGACCGCAAGCAACAGCGCAAACTGCAGGCTGGTTCGCGCCGTCTGAAGCTCGCGATCCTGACCGCCGAACTGCACCACATAGTCTCTCGGCATTTCCACCGAATCGAGACGCGCGCGCACATCATCGGATACCGCCGCAAGGTCACGCCCTTCGACGTTCGCCGTTACCACCGCAACCTGCCGCTGATCGATGCGCTTTACTTCACTCGGGCCTTCCTGGACGCGAATGGTTGCAACGGCTTCAAGCGGCGTAGGCGGGGTGCCATCGGATATCGAGAGCTTCCGCAAATCGGCCACGCTGCTCATAAGATTCCGGTCGGCGCGCACGCGGATATCGATCTTATCGCCTTGCCGATTGAATTCCGTGGGCTTTTCGCCCTGCACTTCCGCGCGCAACCGTTGCGCAACGGTCTCGGGCGCGATGTTATGCGCGGCCAGGCGATCCCGGTCTAGTTCCACGATGACTTCCGGATACCCCTCGCGCATGTTGAGCTTGGGATCGCGTATGCCCGGCACGTCGCTAATCGCGTCAATAACGCGGTTGCCCACCTGCCGAAGCACGGCATACTGGTCACCACGCACATGCAATTCAATGGCCGTCTTGAAGCTGAAAAGAGACGGGACGGAAAACGCCACCTGATCGGACGTAATATCCGCTATCTTCGCGCGGAGTGTATCCATAATTTCGGTCTGTCGCGCCACATTTTTCTTCGGATCATCCAGCAGCATGGAGAATTCAGCCACGTTCTCGCCGCGGGACGCATTCGCATCGTCCTTCTCCTGGCCAATCTCGACCGCCACGGATGCAATTTCTTCGGTTTCCAAAGCGAGAGACTCGATCAGTTTCGCGCGCCGCTCGGTCTCGTCAAGGCGCGTGCCCGGCGGAGCCTCCATGCGCACTGAAAATTCGCCCTGATTCATTTGTGGCACAAGTTCGCTGCCCAGATTCGGTAGCAATGTAATGGCATGAACGAAAAGTGCAATGGTAAGGGCAATCACCGCCGCGCTGAATTTGAGGCTGCGCTGCAGCGTGACCGCATACATCCTGCGGAACGCTTCAAACGCATGATCAAATGCCAGAAGCGGCAACTTTAAGAGACGCTTCAAAATCCAACCGACAAGACCGAAGATTCCGCCCAGAACTACCGTTATTCCGAAGAAAACGGTGATAAAAAGCTGCATGATGGTGCGCAAAAGGCAGTGCACGCAAAACAACAGCAACATGAATACAAGCGCAAGTGGCGCGAGCACGAGCGCGAAAATCAGTTTGATGATCCCCACCGGCGAAGCGGCGTTCCGGAGCGAAGTCTGTACCCAATCGATGATCGGAAAAACATCCCGCCAAAGCTCATCAAGCAACCACTCCGCAGTCAACTTTACCGCCGCCACGGGCGCAAGCAGAATAGCCGGTGCCACTGACATGCCCGATTCCCGATTCCGCGCGTAGGCCGACAATGCCCAAACGGTGCTGCCGCTCGCGGTAAAGCGCAGGCGTTCGCGCGCCGCAATCATCGGGTTGAGATACAAAGCCACCAGCAGCGAAGCGATCAGCGAGTACGTCACCGTCAGCGCGTGGTCTTCGAACAACTGCCCCGCGACACCCTGCACGAACGCGAGTGGTAGAAACACGCAGGTAGTCGTCAGCGTCGAAGCCAGCACAGGCCCATACACCTCCCGCGTGCCCCGCTCCACCGCGTCCTTCAGGTCGTCGCCTTCTTCCGAACATCGCTGTATGCTTTCCATCACGACAATCGAGTTGTCGGTGAGCATGCCCACGCCAACTGCAAGGCCGCCGATCGACATGATGTTCAGGCTCAGGTCCTGCATGAACATGGGAATGAACGTGGTCAGAATCGAAATCGGCAGCGCGATATTCATAATGATCGTCGCGCGAATCTCCTGAAGGAAAATGTACAGAACAAGCACGGCCAGCACACTGCCCCAAATCGCCGCGTCTTGCACTTCTTTCACCGCGGCCTTAATGAAGCGCGACTGATCCGTCACCACGTGGTACTCTGCATCACTGGGAAGGCGATTGCGTAGCGTCGAAGAACGCGCCAATTCCTGCTGCAACTGCATCATCGCAATGACCGCCGGCGTGTTCTCATCCGCTTCCGGCTGCGATTGGTTCTGGACAAACGCGGTAAGCTTCTCAAGCATGCTCTTTTCGCGTTCGAATCCAAACAGATCGCGTACGGTATTGCAAACGCTTACAGTATTCGCGTCACCCCATTTGAAGATCTGGATTTCAACGGCTTCGCGCCCATTGACGCGCACAACCGATTCGCGGTCCTTCTCGCCCAACTCAACCGACGCAACGTCGCGCAGCCGCACGCCCGGACCGATGATGGACTCCGGTATCTCGTTGACGTCTACCCATTCGTTCTTCGTCCGAACCAAATACTCGGTAGTTGCGCCTTCTTTCAGGCTTCCACCACTCAGATTGATGTTCTGTTGCGCCAGCGATTGAACTACCCCTTCAATCGACAGCCCAAGGTTTTTAAGACGCTCCGTATCGACGAGCACCTCCACCTCGGACTCGCGTCCCCCTTTAATCTCCGCCTGTGCAATTCCCTGCTCGGATTCCAAGTCACCCTTCAGAAATCGTTCACAAGCATCGCGCAGCGTGGTAAGGTCTTGCCGCTCCAGTCTCTCTCGGGCTTCAGGATCCGCAACCTGGGAATGATCCTTGCCCGTTATGGCAACGCGAAACACCGGATCCAGCGTCGGGTCGTATCGCAGGATAACCGGCTTTTCCGTCACTTCTTTCGGCGGATCATACAAGTCCAACCGATCGCGCACGTCCTGCTGCGCGATGTTCATGTCCACGCCCCAGGTGAATTCCATCACGATCTCGGAAAGCCCCGCGGATGACGTACTGCTGATTTCTACAAGACCGCTGACGATACTGAGCTGTTCTTCGATCGGACGCGTCACCAGCTTTTCAACGTCTTCTGGTGCGGCCCCTTCGTATTCCGTCCGGACGGTGAGGGTTGGGTAGGAAATATCCGGCATGAGATTGACCGGAAGCTCTTGAAAGGACTTCCAGCCAAACACGCACAACGTAACGAAAATCATCGCCACCGTTACCGGGCGACGAATAGGCAGACTATAATGTTTCTCGGCAGCTTCCGCGAATGGCTGACCCATGAATGAACTCTATGGTTTGGGCGATGAAAAGGTACTTATTGCCCGGGGGTATTGGTGGCGCTGGCCTCATGCTCGGTCTTGGCGGCGTTCAACGCCTCTTCGGCGGATAGACCAGCCTTCGCAAGCAGTTCGTCTTGCGTGGTCGTCAATTTCACTTCCGAACCCGATTTCAAAGTCTGCTGACCCACGGTTACCACAAGGCTGTTGTCGGTGAGCCCTTCAACAACTTCCACATGCTGGCTGTCGGCCAGCCCCGTCTTAATCTCGATTCGATTGGCCACAAGCGCGCCGGGCGGTGCGGACGATGCCGCTCCTTCAACGGCTTCCGGGGTCCGCTCGATTACGTAAACGTACTTTCGCGCGTTTTCTTCCATTACTACGTCTTTTGGCAGCAACAACGTATCTTCACGGGTCGAAAGCACCAACAGCACCTTCGCAAACGCCTTGTCCCGCAATTTGTCCAACGCGGATTTCTCAAAATCGAGCATGACTTTGACAGTACCGGTCTTTTCATCGACCGCAGGGCTAATTTTCCGGACTTTCGCCGAAATCTCCTCATCCAGCGAGTCCAACTTCACCGTGGCCTTCTGTCCGACCTTGATGCGGGAAAGATAGTCTTTTTCCGGCGCGTTAATATTGATGATGTAGGATTTCGGATCCACAATCTCAAATATGGGCGAACCTGACGAAACAATCTGACCTTCCTGGACCATCTTCTTCGTCACGATGCCTGTAAGCGGCGCGCGCACGCTCAGATTATCGAGCTGAACTTTGAGCTGGTTGAGGCTCGCCTCTTGTTGTTCATACGCGTACCGCGCATTCTCATAATCGACCTTCGGCCCCAGTCCTTCCTCAAACATCTCACGCGAACGATTGTAATCACTCGAAGCCTTCGCCAACTGTGATGTCGCGGACGTTATCTGCGTATTCAGCTCCGAAGGATCAAGTTCCGCAAGCAGGTCGCCCTGGTTTACCAGGTCGCCTTCATCAACGAGTACGCGCTGGCACTTGCCAACGCCTTCGGAGGTCACCTGAACATTGCGCTCGGCTTCCACGCGGCTGGTCGTGTCAAAATACTCGGAGATGGAGCCCCGCACCGGAAGTTGCGCTTCGACCGGAATCGCCGAACGCTTCTCTTCCGTGCGTCGCGCAACGGCTGCCTTGGCATTCGCGGCATCACCCGTGCCGGTTGGCGCGGCCTCACCCTCGCCACACCCGGCGAAAGCAATAACCGCCACCAGGAACCCCAAGAGCATCGACAGCTTTCGCATGTATCCTCCGTATGAGGGAACAAGCACATTCCACGACTTTTTTCGAGGGCACCACCTGGCCTTCGACGTGGAGACGCACTTCAACTCAGGCATTTAGACTCGCAACGGTTTGAGCAGGTTTCGCATCCATATCGATTCTTTTACAAATTTCCTGCAGACGCCGCCTGTTGGGA
>CALEZK010000295.1 GCA_937928585.1 uncultured bacterium
ACGCGCGCCTGGTTCCAGTACGCGCCCCACCATGCGACATGACTTTTTCGCTGTTCGGCGGCAGCGTCACGCGCGTTTTCGGCGCGCTTCCGCGCCAACGCCGCGGGGTCCGCGTCTTCCCGGTTGGTTGCGATGGAGAACGCGCCGGTGATCGTTTCTCCGTCCGCTTCCCAACACACGTGCACCGCGTATCGAAAACCGCCCCAACCTTCCTGCACATACGCGCGCCATGTTTCGCCTCGCGACTCAACTGGTTTGGGATAGCCGAGGTGGGCAAGTTCACCGACAACAATCGCCTGCTCGGCCGCTTTCTCGGGCACACCGCCAAACGCGGGCGCGCGCAGTTCGAGCGTAACGTCGTGCGCGTTGAGGATCGCAAAGTGCCCCACGGGTTCCGTCGCGTGGATCCAAACACGCACCTCGCTGCTGTTCGCGAACGATACCGACGCTTCAGGCTCGGCGATGTTCAGGCGCGCATTCGCGAATGCCGGCGCGCCCGACAGTGTAAGCTCGATTCGTCCCGCGGGAATCTTCGTGGGCGCGGGCCGTTTTCCGTAGGGATCTTCGTAGAGCTTTATCAGGTCTTCGTAGCGTCCTTCCTTCTCCCACGCGCGCATCGTCTCATACTCGTATTCAGGAGAAGTGAACTCGGGCACGGGTCGCAAATCCCAAAGATCCGTTCGGTCGAGCGAGATCTTCAGTGGCGCGCCGTCGCCCCACACGAGCGCGCCAATCGTGCCGTTGCCGAGGGGAAGCGCTTCATCCCAGGTTGCGGCAGGTATCGCATAGTCGACGCCGTGCACGCGTTCGCCGTGTTCTTCGGCGAACACGGCGAGCGAACAGATCAGAATTGAAATTGCGACGCGTTTCGTCACGGATTCGCTTTCTCATGACCTTCTATGTTGACGGTTTTCTTGATGCCCACTGCATTCAGCGGAACATTCGACCAGCTCACTTTCGGCGGGTTGATGTAGTCGGCGTACCTATCGGCAACTTTCGCCGCGTTCACATCGCCGCGGTGCACGAAGATCCGATAATTAAATGTGAGCGGCTCGCCGTTCTTGATGACGTGATCGCCGTTCTCTTTTTTCTGCGTGAAATCGGCGTAACCGAAACAGTTCGCGCCCATAAGGCCGTAGTCGCGCACGTGCCACGTCGTCGGATAACGCAGGTTGGCGGGATTGTCGAACACCGTGACACCGTGCATGCCCGCGCCCTCGATCGGACCCGTGTAATCACACCATGCGGATGGCTTGCCCCAGGTCTCCGCCATGCCGGTCTTGCCGTCGGCATTAGTGATGATGCCACCCTTGCCCGCTTTCTCCGTCATCGAATCCCGCATGCGAAAGGAAACAATGCCGCCTTCCTTCGTGTCGGTGAAGGTCACATCGCGATCAATTGGAATGAACTTCACCCGGACATCCACAAGACGGGCTTCTTTTTTTCCGGGATAGAAGCGATACTCGCGCTCTTCAAGGCAAACCGGATTGTGGTCTTTGTCCGTCCAGGTATTTTTCGCGAGCACCCAACCATAGGCATCGCCTGAACCATAGGTAACCTCATTGGTTTCCTGAAAACCGGAATTGCCGCCCTCGCCCCAACAGTCCGCGCCGTTCACATTGCCGTACGCGCTCCAGAATGAACGGTGGTGCGGGTGATCGTTGGTCTCTTCTTTCTCTCCCATCGGAAACGCGCGGGTCACGGGAACTTCGCCATCGCTCAACACCGGCCACAGATAAGGCTTCTTCGCGTCTTTGGGATACCAGTACGTTGTGAATGGCACATCGTCGATCGTGATATCGATGGCGTTCTCGTTCTCGCGTTTCTTCGCGAGCACGCGCGGCGGAACGTTGTCTTTCTGCACCTTTACCGCAAACAAATGTTCCGATCCGGGCAACGCGCCCTCCGGCACGAAAGTCAGCTCGCCGTTGCGCAGCGTGCCGGCGAATTCCTTCGCGGTCTTGCTTTGCACCAGGCGCACAACCTCGCCTTCCTTGAGTTCGCCGTCAAATGGAATGGAAACGGGCACATCGACGCTGGTATGTTCGCCTGCCTGTAACAGAATGGATTTTCCGTCAAGCGATTCGGAATTCGCGCTCGCCGACAACACTGCCATGGCAAATAGGGCGCAAAAAAAACGATTCAACATGGATTTCCTCCTGATTGGAAGGTCGTGTGCTTCACCAACGGGCGGGAAGCGCGCCTACGCACCCTCGCCAATGGCCGCAGCTTCCGCTTTGACGCGATCATACCAATCGATCTCGATTAGCTCAATGCCGCGTATTATCACGGGGAATTCGGAGGGCTTGAGCGATTGAAACAACTGAAGACCGCGACGAAGGACTTCGTGGCCAAGCGTGAAACCCGCCATCTCTTCTTCGGTGTATAAATCCGGCCTTGATTCCATCAATTCCTTCGAGTTGTTCATGATCTCGACGGTCGCTTCGAGCAGTTTTACATTGGAAAGGTGATGAAACAGCCGCAAAATCTCGTTGCGAAAGGTCGTCATCTCGTCTTCGGGCAGCGCCGCCACCATGCGCACGATCCACTCTCGCTTGGCAATGTCGTCAGGCTTGAGTTTGTGCGACTTGGCGTATGCCATCAACGTCGACTCAAGTTTGCGCGTTTCGAGATACGCCTCGAGCGTGTTCTTCCCCGCGCTAACCGCGGAAGGAAACATGCGCCCGAGCTTCCAGACTGTCTTGAATGCCATGGACATGAGCGGCATGAGTCGCTTCGGCGATTTGATGATGTCCCCCATCCGATCAAATGCATCATCCAGACGATCGCGATCACTGGAGGCGGGGTAAATGCATTCAAGGAAATAGTCGCGCAGGGCCGCAAGCTTCGTGTCGGAGATTGGTTTCAACTCCGGAAAGCGGCGGCAATTCTCGGGAAGATACCGCTTGCGAAGCTCTTCCCGAAAGACATCGATTGTCGCGTGCTTCAGGATTTCGTCTTTACGCGCCACGGATTGTGCCTCGGAGTGAGTCGACGACAGGGTAAACGGCTTTTCTGAATTGTCCCCTATGAAGCAATTTATTCAGATTCCATTACCAAATTTCTCTACCCACTGGCGATCCGAAATCTTCGGTTTCGTCTTTATTATCATCTGTAATTCATTCTAAAAGGCTCTGCCCCATCGGCCGAATTTCGGAAGCAGGCCCAACCATCAATCGACCAGCGACTTTTGAAACATCTACCACAGTTCCACTTTTTTTAGTGCAACGATCGTCAACCCCTCGTCTTGCCGTCGTAGCTGCACTTTAATTTTCGTATTTCTCAAATGCCGGGGAAAAACGCCGTCCGTCTCGAACTCAGACCTGGTTCAGTGGAATCGATTCATCGATAAGCATAATCGGGATGTCATCTCGGATTGCGTAAATGTACGCGCGATCTTCCCGGACGAGTCCGCCGTCGATGCGCTCCTCAACCTTCTCGCCGGCGCGGTTCTTCAGCGTGCCGGCTTCGATGGCCGCATTGAGTTTCGCGATGAGTGCGTCGTCCGCGACGGTCACGGGGGTCTTATTCTCTGGGCAAACCAGTATGCTGAGCAGTTCTGCGTCGACCATGGTCATTCGCTACCTTACTTGTTAACGGTGAAAAGTTGATGAATCCATTCTAACCCGCATTTCTCGCCGCATCAAAGTCTCCTGTTCCAATTCAATAGATGATCATGCGGTGAGAAATGCTTGCGAGTATGTTCACGGGTTCACTGGTGAGGATTTTTGCGCGCACACGTTGTAAACAAAAACCGCTTCCGGAGTCGTCGTAAACTGCTGTATTCGCTTCGGTTGTCCCATTTCTCGCATGTGCGTCTAAAAATCCGGCCTAAACGGCATGGGCAGCCGGATTCCATGCGGCCGCGCGTTACGAACGCCGGCGCGCGAGCTGATCTTCGTACAAGCTGCCAGGCTCAAGCGATGCGCCCCGGCCCGCGCCCTCTACATAATCTTCCGGTGCGGTATTCGCCGCACGAGGATCGCCAAGCCCAGTCTGCACCGTAACGCCGCGCGTACCGATGATATAGGCGTTGCCATGGGCAAAACTGCGAATAAGGCCGCCGCCGGAAGTATTCCAATAGACGTTTTCCGTGCAGGTCTTGCCTGCCCCTGTACTTTCATCGCCCCGATTGCCGCCGTACCAGCCGTCGTCCAGCACGCAGGAATCAACCAGACAGGCCATCGCGAGCGAATGGTGGTACTCGCTGTATGCAGGGAGCGCAATCGGCAAATCGCGGGATACGACGTTCTTGCTGCCATCGCTTACACACCGAAGAAAGACGCAACCGGTCGTGCCAAATCCCCAATTCTGAATGAAATTATGGCGGCCATCGCGCCCGATGTTGTCCCGCATCAGAACTTCGCTGGATTGCGAAACCTCGAAAAGATAGCCGCACCCCCCGCCGCCGCGATTCTGCGCTTTGCGAAGGTCGCACCCCGCGATGGTCACGCGCTTGGACCCCAACACGCGAATGGCACAATTTTGAAGATGATAGCCATCAGCTTCCGGGTGGGGTGAAGCGAACGATACGACTTCGTGTATCCAGCTGTCCTTCACGCCTTCAAACTCGATCGCGCGCACCTGCGCCTGGCCCCAGGCGTCGTCCCAGGCGACTGCATTCGCAATGCCCAGGTGCTCTATGCCGCATTCTTCGATGTATCCGGTTTCCAGGCGAAGGCTGGCCCCATCGCGAAGTTTCGCGGGATAGCGCAGCGGCGCGTCCAAGGTGACGCGGTGCGGCCGGGTATCGGCGTCCACGGAAACAACAGTGCGTCGCAAAATGGACTGCCATTGCCCATTGAATGCGCGCCACGTGCCGTCCATCTCATGTTCGGCGATAAAGGCATCGGTGACATACCAGCCCAGGGAAACATCATCGCCCGGCGAAAGCGCGGCGGCATCTTCCGTCACTAGTTCAAAGGATCGATTCGCGCCGTCTTTGCGCAAGCGTATTTCCGCGCCGGTCTGTACTGCTCCCTTGAACAGAATGTGTCCACGAAATGCCATGCCCTCGGATTTCGTGAAGTAGATCCTGCTGGCCTGACTGTCCGCGCCACGCAGGACAATCCGGGAAGCATCAATGAGCAAGGTGCCGTCGCACCGGTAAGTGCCGCTGGGAAAGTACACGATGCCGCCACCTGCGATCTTGGCTGCGTCAATCGCGGACTGAATTGCGGCAGTGGCATCCGAAGCACCGCTGCTGTCCGCGCCAAAAGCCGTTACATCGAACTCCGCCCCCTGCGCCACGGGTATTTCCGGTCCATTCTTGTATCCGGCGTAGGAAAAATCATGCAGAAACCGCCCGGACGCTCCAGTATCCGCGGGAGTCCAATCCTGAGGGTACAGGGCGCTGCGCCAAGGCGCGGTCTGCGGCGCCGGACAGGAAAGGCCGGTTGTGGCGAGCAACCCACAGAGTATGACAAGTGCTGCGCGCATGCCTAGGACGAGTAGTCTTCAAACACCGTTCGAATGGCGTGCAATGCGGTATCGTGCAGAAAACCGTTGGTCGCGACGATACCGACATTGTCGTTAAGCGAACGGCCCTGCGTGAAGTCCAGCGGTTTTCCGGTCAGATCCGTTACGCGCCCGCCTGCTTCTTCAATAATGATGGTGCCTGCCGCATGGTCCCAAATCTTTTCACGGTAGTCCGGCTGGGCCTTGGTCAATAGGCGAAAGAGCAAATCACCCTTGCCTGCCGCCATGACGGCGTACTTCGCTTGACTGTCCATCAACACCGGCTCGTTTCGCACGCGGAGCATTTCCATCAATTGCGCAACCCGGCCCACGTTGGTATGCCCGGCATCGACGGAA
>CALEZK010000296.1 GCA_937928585.1 uncultured bacterium
CGGTGAGCCGCTGTATGCGCGTGCCCGCCGCGGTGACGGCCTCGTATTCGCATACCACGCCACCAATCTTCACGACGCAGTCATCGAGGAAATTCACGCCAACGATATCGGGTAGGACATCGGGATCGGTGCTATTGCCGGAACCGTTGAGCGAACCAATCGAGTTCGGCACGATGGATCGGATCTCGGGGCTTTCGTCGGTGATGCCCGCGCGGTATTCAAAATCCTGCAACACGCCGGGCAGGCTGACCTGGCCGCTTTCATTGTTGCGGACAAGCACATCCACTTTGCCCGCGACGGATCGCGTGGGCACGCGCACATAGAGACGGCCCGAGGACAACCATTGCACGCGCGGCGATTGCTCGACCGCGTTCGGGAATCCGTCGTCGTTGAAGTCAAAGAACACGGAACAATCCACGTCGAAAAACGCGCCGATGACATATACGTCAATCGCGCTCTCGTCGACCGTGGCGGTGCCGGTGTCGTCGATCGGTCCCCAGGCCGGTTCAACACGCGTCACAACAGGCACGGGATCGCCCGCGGTTTGCTCGGCAACATACGTGAAGCCGTTGGGCACGCGCAGCGTGAAACCATCCGCGCGTTCGATATATACGTCGACCGGACCAGGCACGCCGTTAAACGCAGCCGGCAGGGTCACGTCGATTTGCGTGTCGGTTGAGGTCGCGTCGGCCACCGGCGTTGCCGCGTTGGGCGGACCGAAATACACCTGCGTGGGGCCGCCTTCTTCGAGATTGGTACCGGTGATCGTGACCGTGATGCCGCCATCGAGCGGGCCTTCATCGGGATCGATGAAGGGGTTGTCTTCCCAGACGAGCCCGCCTTGACCAGTGCCGGATCCGTTGTCGAAAACCAGGGTGTTGCGCACGCGCGCGTTGTTGCCGGACGCAACGAATACGCCGTTGCCGTCGTTGCCGATGATCGAGCAATGCAGAATGTCGGCGAAGGTATTGTCGGTCAGCGCTCCGCTGACGAGAACGCCGTCATCGTCGTTGTCGCTGATGCTGCAGTTCACCAGCAGCGGGCTTGCGCCGCCTTCGATCAACACGCCATCGTCGTTGTCGGTGATGTAGAGGCGATTGAGCGTGGGTTCGATCAGGGGCGTCTGGCCTGCGCCGCCGTTGATGCGAATGCCGGAGGACGCGTTCTGGAACGCGAGGCCTTCTATCACGAGGCGGCCAAGCGCGACACCTTCGTCGCGATCGGCAATCGTGGAGCCGTCAATCGTGAGCGCTGCCGCCCCCGTGGGGCCGGTGCCGGATATGACAACGCTGAAGGGCCCCTCTTGCGACAGCACGATCCCGAAGGCATCGCCGAGCGGTGTCAGGAGCGCGTCGTCAACCGCCAGAATCGGCAAGAAAACGTTCGCAAAATTGCCGCCCGTGAAATCCAGCGTCCACGGTCCGCCAGCGGGACCGGTTACCGTCACATCGCCCGGCGCGATGGTCGTCAATGCTTCGAGTTCCGCCTGCACCGTCGCCGCGGTCGCGTTGAACGCGATATTCGCCGTCGTTTCCGTAGTGTCTGTAATCGGATCGGTAAAGGTGATCGTAAAGGTGCCGCCGGTGGGCGGGTTGTCATTCACGATGGCGATCACCTGCCGCGAATTGAAAGCCAAACCGATCATTTGCAGGTTTGCGTCGGCGGGAACGATGAAATTGCCAACCCAGGGTCCGCCCGCAACCAGCAGGAGCGATTGCTCGCCCGATGCGGTTGCCGCGTCCACCGCATCGTCAATCGCGGTCTGCAAATCGGTGTAGGGCGAGTTGCCCGCGCCGGCAGGGCAGTTCGCGCCGCCCTGACACGCAACAAAGATGTTTGAGGGCTGTTGCGCGGACACCGTCGAGCATAGAACGAAGAGTGTTGCCGCGAAGGCCAACGCTTTTCTGTAGATCGTTGCGCGCATTACCAACTCACTCCTCGGGCAATTGTCGTTCATTCTGGTATCCAAAAATCTGCTCAATGCAATCGATATCCAAATCTTCTTTAACGCTCGTACACCGTGCGCGTTTTCTTTTCGCCGGTGACGACAAATTCTTTGTCATCGCGCCAGTTGACGACTCCGTCGCCGTTTGCGTCGAACGCGTATCCGCTTTGCGCCGTGACGAATATCTCGAAGGTGTCGGACACCGTCGTAATACTGTTCGACATGCGGGCATACCGTTCCTTGATCTCGTCGAAGAGGAACGCCTTCTCGAGCGGCGTCGGCAGCACGCCGAGGTCGTAATACTGCGGCACAAGGCCGGGCATCATGACAAATGGGCGCGCTTCAAAGGTTGACTCGTCGCCGCCAACCACCAGTTCGCCGGGCGATAGCAGGTAGCGGCCGTCGTAGCGCGTAAGGCCTTCGGGGATGCCGTCGCCATTCAAATCGATTGGCTCGTCGGCCACGCCATCATTGTTCGCGTCGACCAGCCGTTCGCCGCGCGACAGGAAGCGTTGATCCGCCGCGTTGAGAGTGGACGGCCCGGTCAACTGCGTCGCGCGAATGAGCGCGGCGAGATACGCGGGATCGGTCACACCGGGATTGGCAAGATCGGCCCAGGGCTTCGGATTGAAGCCGACGGAGTTGTCCGCGTGCATGCCGATCAGGCCCATCATCGTGTTGAACGGATCGCGGTTGTTACCCGCGGCGTCGCGCGCAATCGGTTGCGTGATCGCGGTGTTCACGTTGATACGGCCGGGCGTGCGGTCGCGCGTCATGAGGATGACGCGGGACACGGCATTCACGTTGTCCACGCCGGGCATCGCCCAGTTGCGCGCGAACATCGCGAGATAGTTGTTCTCGACCTTCACGACGCCGTAATGCACGATGCCGTCGCTGGACGGCTCCAAACCCGCCTTGAGCGGGAAGCGCTCGCGCGGCGTAACGAGATCCTGCGTGTTGAAGCCAAGCTCGACCGAATCAGGCAGACCCGGCTGCGGGTTAGGCGCGGGGCCATTTTCCAGCCACACTTTCCGGTCGCCATCTTTGTCCGTAAGGAACATGATGTCGATCGGCAGTTGCCGGCGCGCATTCGCTAGCTTGTTCGGCAACCAGTCGTTGCGGTTCGGATCGAAGCGACGCGTCGACTCGACCAGACCGCTGAGGTCCGGCATGGTGACGACGTAGACGTCGTACTCGCCGTTGGCGAGGCCGTCCGCGCCGTCCCACACAAAGAGCGCTTCGGACGGATAGATGTTATCCAATCCGATCGGCGGCGTTTCGAGGTGCGGATCGCCGGTGTACGTGTTGCCGGGGTTGGTGTCTGCATTCGGATTGAAACCATCGGGATTGGTGGAAACATACATCACCGCGCGACGTTCCAGCGGCCAGCGCACCGACGCATCGCTCGTCGCGGTCGCAGTGTCACTCAACAGCCATTGCGTGTTCGTGAAGGGCGGCACGCGGCTGAGATCGGAGTTGCGATACAGGAACGCCATCTGAATCGGATAGCCCGCCGCTTCCAGCAGGTGCGGGTATTGGGGCGTGCCCGTCTGCGTAACCACTATCGTCGACATGCCCGCAAAGTCGATGCTCTCCGGCTCGGTTCCGTTCGGATCGAGCGACGCGAGGAACACCGGCGACCACGCGCGCGGCGCGCGGTAGTCGTTCGACGAGGCCTGCCACTCGACCAGCGTCTGGTCGGTGTTGATGATCGCGGTCATGTAGGGGTAGAGCGAATAGAAGTCCGCCTGGCCCACGTTGAGCGAAATGGAATCGTGCGACGCGATGTCGAGCAGCGCGCGCAAATCTTTCGGATGGTCCATGCCGATGGACGCGCCCTTGAGGAAGGGCGGCGGCGTGCCGTTCACCAATACATCGTCGGGCAGTGCCTGCGCGCCCTGCAACGATTCGCGGCCCAGCAGGTTGAACGAGTTCGCCGCGTAGGTGCGCGCCAATGTCATGTGCGGCACGGTAAGGAGATCGCCCGGCGAGCGGAAGTTCGCGTCGCGCACGCGTGCGCGCGCCAGAATCGCATGGTTGTCGCCCACAAGCGGATCTTCCACAACGTGAGCGAAATCTCCAGGGAACTCTTCGGTGTCCTGAATCGTCGTCATGCGAACGTCTTCCAGCACGCGCTGGAAGAAATTGGCGCGCAACGGCGAACCCGACAGGCCGTGTCCGAAGAACACCTCGCCGTCAATCGCCGTCGGCGTTCCGTTCACCGTATATTGCATTTCATTCAATATGCTTGCGAATGCGATCGTCGTCGGACTGCTCTCCGCGGACGCGAAGTAGTAGCGGTTGGTGCCGTGGCCCCAATCGTCGTAGTTGCCGTCGGTCGCGGTCCAGCGGTTCGCGGTTCCAACCCGGTCGCCGTGGTACAGCGGATGCTTGCGTTCGAGCGAACGGTAAAAGTCGACGCCCATCGTGTTGACCGGCCACGCGCGCGGAATGCCTTCGCCGCTACCGGGAATGCCCATGCAGAAGCGTTCGAGGTATTCGGCGGGCAGGCTTATACCCGGCGCGAACACATCGTCCGGTGCCCGATTCTCTACATCGTTCTGCGTGTAGGTAACGCGATCGACAACATACGGCTCTTCGGGGCGGCCCTCATAGAGCGTCACGCGCACCGCGTCGCCGGGGAAGAAACGGCGTTCAACGTAGTCTTTCCATTCCGGATAGGAACCAAGACCCTGCACATATCCGGGTTCGTTGCGATACACGAACAACACCGGATCGCGGTGGAAACCGCCGGGCACCGGCAAGCCGAGCTTGCGATAGCGACGGCCTTCGTCTATGCCTTCGTCGATTTCATCGACGGCGGTGCGATTTGGAATGACGGAAGTATCGATTTCGCTCTCGTCCGGTTCGTCCACGAGGCCATCGTTATCGTTATCAAGGCCATCTGACCCTTCGTCAAACAGGCCATCGCCGTCGTTGTCGACGCCATCGAAATCAAGCAGGAAGCGATCGCCGTCGTTGTCCAACCCGTCGCGCATGAGTTCGGCGTTGTCGCCGTCGTTGTCGATCATGTCTTCGTCGGGGTAGTTCGGCAATATGCCGCCGCGGAGCACCATCTCCGCGACGGGATCCAATCGATCATCTTCTGTTGAAGCCACGGTGTTCCGGAAATTGAGCGGGTGCGACAACGGCGGAATCAACTGCACGATGCGATCCCACGGTTTGTCGCCGGTTGACGTCGGGCCTTCGTCGGTAGATATCACGAGGTCTTCGATTCCCGCCGGATCGGCCAAACCATCGCCGTCGAGGTCGACAAAGTCCACCGCGCCCGTGGGCCGCTGGAAAATACTCGCGCCGCCGTCTACCGTGCCGATGGGCACGCCCCACTGACCGGTCCACGGAATTCCCGGGTTCAAAGTTCCAATAAAATCATCGTCGCCACGCGTGGCATAGCGTGGAATGGGCGCTTCCGATATGCCTGAAAGCGCGTTCGCCGTATCGTTCGGCACGTTCGCCATGCCGATGCCGTTTGATGCAAACAACGTCGAGACCGATGTTGGATCGGCAAATAGCGCGGTGCCCACATCATATTTTCCGGCAGTGAGCAACAACGATCCGTTCGGCGCGATGAAGGTGCCGTTCGGAATCGTGTAGATCGCGTTGCTCAGATCGGCGGTGCCACCGCCAATCTCCAACAGCCAACCGCTGAGATCGATCGGATCGGGCGATTCGGAAACGTTGACGATTTCTACCCACTCGTGGTCGGGTTCCTGGCTTAATTCCAGGAAATTGATCGCAATCGGTTCGGCTGGCGTGGCGCCAATCGGTATTATCGCGACGCAAAGGTAGTACTGATCGGTAGTAGTCGTCGCATAGGGCGGAACAATGACGGTAAACGCCTCGTTTTGCAGTCCGATTTCGCCGGGAATGCCCGCGTAGCCCGCCGCGCCTACAGGAAGCGTCGCGGGATTGACGCGCACGTCGCGCGAGGGAAGAAACACCCAACCGCTCTCGTCTTCGTCGAGCGGATCGGCAGTCAACTGACCGGCGTTCGCCCCGTTCCGCGAACCAACAATGGGATCGGGCCGGACTGTTGCATCAATGGCCAATGGAGAGTTGAAAGGGTTTGGACCAGCGTTTATGTCGTCCAGAATATCGGGTTCGGACCCGACACGAACATACTTGAACCGATATTCGATATCGTTGGGCGTAAGCACAGTCGGTTCGCCATTCTCGCCAATGGTGTTGACCGTAAGGTAGTACCGTCCGGGAGGCACTTGCGCGCTCGGGCCAATCGTGAACTGGATTGCGTTTTCGGCGCCATCGGAAGCCGTATCGCCTTCGGTGACGAAGCCGGATTGAATTCCTGGACCAAAGCGGCCCGGATCCGGGAACAAGAGCCAATTGTTGGCAATCGTGTTCGCAGTACCATGGCGTTGCGCGTACGTTTCAGATACAAAATCGAAATCGAGCACAATGCCGTCTGCCATGAGTTCAGTATTGTTTTCGGGACGGTTCGTATTGTCCACGTTCGATTCCGCTTCGATGCGGCGGACGGCGCGGACCATGAGTTCATTGATGCGAATGCTCTCCGTACCCGCAAACTTGTACGTCATTTCGCGGATGGGCTGCGTGGCGCCCGGCGCGAAGAGCGTGGTCCACCAGTCGTCGCCCTGCTTGTACGTCGCGGTGTTGCGCACCTTGTCAGTGTCGCGCGCATCCGCGATGTTGAGCGAAAGTTGGAAGGCGCGCAGGCCCGCATCCGCCTCGATGTACGCGGGCGGAATCGGCACCGCAGCGGTTGCAAGGCGCGCATCGGCGATGCCTACAGGGGTATCGACTCGGGTAATGGCTTCATCGCGCAGACCGGCGATATAGGCAGCCTCGAGGCCTAGCGCGTTGCGATAGTCGGTCTCGTTGCCAATCGAATCCGCCGAATCAGACGTGGTGAATACAAACGGATTGCCGTTCAGCGCGGCGTTCAGCGGCGACGGCGGGAAGTGCGCCTCGGTAATCAGTATTTCGTTCGTCGCGGGATAGGACCAATCTTCCTTGAGCGCGGGCACGATGCTGCTGGCAAGCGCGACGTTAAGGTCAAGCTTGATGCCCGTGACGGGCGCGTTGTCCGCGGGGAGATTGCGCGCAAAGTCGCCATTCAGATCGCGCACGTAGTGCTGGTAGCGCGCATTGGGATCGGAGGATTGCACGGTGACGATGCTGCGCAGCGGCGACATCTGCCCCACGCCGCTCTGGTTTGAGGCCAGCGCGAGCGCGCCCTGCACTGTCTCTTATACACATCTGACGCTGCCGACGAAGA
>CALEZK010000297.1 GCA_937928585.1 uncultured bacterium
GTCGAGGAGCAGGTCGGCGCCGCCTTTTGCGATCGAGCGGTAGCGCGCCTTCTTTGCCTCTTCAACCGATGTGGACCCTGCGGTCGACGCGAAGGGGGCCACTTCCGATGGTGGAGTGGATAAGGACGCCTCCAGGCGGGTTTTGATGATGTTCTTATAAACTTCGGCCGCGTCATATCCTGCGAGGGAGTCGCGAATGGGTCCGCGAAACTTTGCGTTTACAATCGCGTCGGCGCCCGCGCCGAGCACCATGCCGGAAGTTCCGAGTACACGAAGCGTCTTACCTGCAGGCGATACTGCGACCTGCATTTCTTTCGGGCTTGCCTTTGCCGACCACGCGGGGGATTTTGCGGTGGCAAGGGTGGTCGGGCCGTCTGGGGTGCTTGCGCAACCAAGGGAAATGAGCAATGCCAAGGTAGAGAGCAGGAAATAGCGGCGCATATGGTAGACCCCTTCGTCTTGAGTTAGGCGCAGATGGTACCAGAGCGAAGAAGGTTAATTCACGGAGCTGGCGATATGGGAAAGAAAAGCGAGGAACAAGATAGGCGAGGCCAATCGTAGAGTTACTTCAATCGTCACTGGGGGGACGGCGCAGACTTTTGGTGGCCCCGCGCTTTACCTTCGATTCGATGCGACGGGTCTTGGCGGCTTTCGAAGGTTTCGTGGGTACGCGGGGTTTTGGTTTGCGGCGGCGCGCGGCGAGGCGGCGTTCGAGTTCCTCGAGCGCGGCTTGCTTGTTCCGCAGTTGGGACCGCTCGGCTGTCGCTACGACGATTAGCCCCGTCGGAATGTGACGAATCCGGACGGCAGACTCGGTGGTATTTTTGTGCTGACCACCGGGCCCGCTGCTGCGGTAGAAAGTGATTTCTATATCTTCTTCGCGTGCGATAGGCATGTGTCCGTATCCTGCACAGCTCCTAGTGAATGGTGTTCTTTCTTTAGCAGCGGTTACCCGCTCACCGCTTCCATTTCATCTCAAGTATGCATTTGGTAATCGGGGAGCTTCAACTGCTTGCATGACAGCACCTTGCAGACATTGGCCCATCCTGATAGAGTGGCGGTCGTTTGCGGGGTATTTTAGGGAGTTCGCATGAAGGGCATCATTCTCGCCGGCGGTTCCGGCACACGGCTGCATCCGATCACCTTGGCGGTGAGCAAACAGCTCATGCCGGTGTATGACAAGCCTATGATTTACTACCCGTTGTCCACGCTGATTATGTCCGGGATTCGGGACATTCTGATCATTTCTACACCACATGATGTCCCTCTTTTTAGAAACCTCTTGGGCGACGGCAGCCGAATCGGCATCAATTTGAGTTATGCGGTGCAGGAGGTGCCGAACGGACTGGCGCAGGCGTTTGTAATTGGCGCGGATTTCGTTGGGAACGATAAGGCAGCGTTGATCCTCGGGGACAACATCTTCTATGGCACAGGACTCGATTCCCTGCTCCAAGCGAATAACGACCCAGAAGGCGGGGTAGTTTATGCGTATCACGTGTCCGATCCAGAGCGCTACGGCGTAGTCGAGTTTGATGCGAGCAATAAGGCCATATCCATCGAAGAAAAGCCTAAGGAACCGAAGTCGAACTACGCGGTGCCGGGTCTCTATTTTTATGACAATAGCGTGATCGAAATCGCGAAGGCGTTGAAGCCGAGCGCGCGCGGCGAGTACGAGATCACGGATGTAAACCGGGAATACCTGAAGCGTGGCAAACTTAAGGTTGCCATTTTGGATCGTGGCACCGCCTGGCTCGACACCGGCACGTTTGCATCGCTCATGCAAGCGTCCCAGTTCGTTCAGGTCATCGAAGAGCGTCAAGGCCAGAAGATAGGCTGTATCGAGGAGTCCGCTTACCGGATGGGGTTCATCGATGAGGCTAAGCTCCGCTCCCTGGCTGAGCCACTTCTCAAAAGCGGCTATGGCAAGTATCTCGTCAGTCTGCTGGATTAGTTGCTAACGCAGGGTGACCGGCGAGTTGCGCCACGCGCCCCAGCCGGGGTAAACTATAGGCCGTTCTGCGCGGATGGTGGAACTGGCAGACACGCTAGACTAAGGATCTAGTTCCTCGAAAGGGGATTGGGAGTTCAAGTCTCCCTCCGCGCACCACTTATGAATCAATAGGCGGTCCAACTCGGGCCGCCTTTCTTTTCATCCATTCACAGGAGCATTGAGCGATGGAACGGACATTGATCCCCGCGGGGTCGAAATGGGAACCGATTATTGGGTATTCGCGCGCGGTGAAGATTGGGAATTCCGTGCATGTGTCGGGCACGGCGCCTTCCGGACCCGATGGTAAAGTCGTGGGGCCGGGCGACCCCTATGCTCAGACGAAGCGGTGCCTGGAAATCATCGAAGGGGCCTTGGCCAAGGCAGGCGCGAAGATGAGCGATGTCTACCGAACGCGCATGTATTTGACAGACGTGAGCCAGTGGGAGGCTGTTGGAAGGGCACATGGCGAGTATTTTGGCGAGGTTCGACCGGCTACGACGATCGTCGAGGTTTCCAAACTGATTGACCCGGAGATGTTGGTTGAGATTGAAGCGGACGCCTATATCAGCTAGTTTGGGGAGCGCGCCCAGTCGAGCCCCCTCCCGTTCTTTGGGGGAATTTCAGGTATACTTGCGGCGTTTGCAGTGAAAGGGGTTGGGGCCTCTGGTTTAGATGGCGGTTCGAAGCCACTGTCTGCTCGGGGCGCAAATACTCAACCGAAACGTGTTTTTCAAACTGTACGAAATAGATTCATCCGACGGAGGTTTTTCACACATGCCCCCCATTTATGATCCGGAAGCAGTTCGCCCGATGTGGGAAGAATTGGCCAACGTTGGCATTAAGCCGTTGCATACGCCCGGTGAAGTAGACGCCGTTCTCGGCGAAGGCGCTACGGGTTCCACGTTGTTGGTGATTAATTCGGTGTGTGGGTGCGCCGCAGGCGGATGCCGCCCCGGGGTCATGCTTGCGCTGCAGAATGACGTGATTCCCGACAACCTTGTCACGGTATTTGCTGGTGTTGACACGGAAGCGACGCAACGCGCGCGCGAGTATATGACGGGGATTCCGGCGTCCTCCCCGAACATCGTGTTGTTCAAGGATGGCAAGCCGACTCATGCACTTCAGCGCTCGCATATTGAGCGCATGACGGCGGTGGATATTGCAAATGCGCTGCGGGAAATCTTTAATAAGGAATGCACGGCGCAAGGCCCCAGCATTCCGAAAGACCAGTATGACAAGGTTAACCCCGTTCAGCAGTGCGGCTCTTCGATTCCGCTTTACCAAGGCAACTAGATCTATAGACGCAGAGTTAAACACGCGCCCGCGCCTCCGTCGCGGGCGCGTTTCGTTTTTTTGTGGAACGAATCAGCGGTATGATTTGGACTGTAAGTTTACCGCAAATCAATTGAAGGGACTCGTCGGATGCGCAATTCGTGGATGTCAATTGCGGGCGTGTTTGGCGCGCTAGGCGTGATTTTGGGCGCATTTGGCGCGCACGGGTTGAAAGAACGCGTCCCGGCAGACTTGCTGGTGGTGTTCGAAGTTGGGGTTCGGTATCACATGTACCATGCAATCGCCATGCTCGCTGTGGCCGTATTTGCGGCAGAATCCAGGAATCGCTGGTTTGGGCGGGCATGCAGTGCCTGGCTTGTGGGAATCGTGATCTTCTCTGGCAGCCTCTACCTCATGACGTTCACGGGGATGCGGTGGCTGGGAGCGATCACGCCGATTGGCGGCGTTGCGCTTATTGTGGGCTGGTGCCTTGTAATCCGGGCAGGATTGTCAAGACAGGAAGGCGCATAGCCCAGGATTTGCGCATCAAGGCTCTGGTGTCGCTGCTTCTTCTCGAGGTGCTGGAACAAACGGACGACGATCTTCCTCAGTCGTCATCTTGAGGCCGGACTCCATCGCCATTTCGCGAATGCGGTTCTCGATCTCCGCGGGTGCGTCGGGGTGGACGCGCACGATTACCGTTGGTTTCGTCTTCAATTCTCGATAGGACTCAAAGGTAGCGGCGATGTCCGCTTCTGAAACTACTTTGCCTTCCGAGAAGATGCTTCCGGTATGGCCAACAGCAATGCTTAACTCGTTCTTGCCTTTTGTGATCCTGTCATGTGCGCGGCCGAAAATGTTCTTCTGTGAATTACGGACGGCATCCGTAGCCTGTTCGTCGAATGCGGCGGCGCGATCTGCTTCTGGCTGCGTGAACTCGTCGACGATATTCGGCGTGATGAAGACCGCCAACTCCCTATCGACGTGGTCTTTGCTCGTATTCTTGAAGAGTCTGCCGACAAAAGGCAATTCCGACAGAATTGGGACGCGTTCGACATCGTCTTTAACGCTCAGCGCGCGCAGACCGCCGATTACGATTGTTTGTCCATCATTGACGATGACCTTGGTCTGAGCTTTGTTCTGCGTCTTTTGCGGTATGGTGCTGGCAAGGCCTCCGGCAAGAATAGTTTTGTCTTCCGCCGAGCTTTCTTCCGTCTCAATCTCCATCAGGATATTGTTTTCATCATTGATGCGTGGTTTGACTTTGAGGATCGTTCCCACCTTGATGAATTGTACTTGGCCAGGAATGACGCGACTCGACACGTCGTTTACCGGGTCACCGCCGCCATCATCAATCACCGTGCCGCCGTAACCGGTAAACCCGACGCTTTGGAACGGCTGATCGGTCGTGTTTTCGAACGTGGCTTCTTCCCCATCGTGTACAGTGACGCGCGGACGGGCGAGTATGTTCAACTCGCCCGTGCTATCAAGAAAATCGAGCACGACGGCAACGCGGTTGCCTTTAAACTCCGGATCCAGAATATTGCGGCCCGTGAGGCTGCCGGCCTCCGCGCCATTGGGATTACTAACTTCCTGCTTGATCGCCCCTGTGACCGGGTCTCGGAGGAACGCGCGATACGGATATCGACCCGCGGAGACGCGTTGACCAGCGTCTGGCGCTGTTGTGTAGTTTGGTCGATTACCTCCGCTTTGGATCGCGAAAGGCGCGCCCGCGATCTCGTCGAAATACGCCCAATCAATGGACAAATCGCGCAGCACTGTGGTGCTCGCCGATACTAGGAATGTTTCAATTTCGACCTGCTGACCCTTGACGTCCCAATCGGAGATCATCTTCCCTACTTCTTCGATTCTGCTCGCGATTGCGGTCAAACTTACCTGATGGGTGTTCTCATCGATTGTGATGACACCTGTCTCTTCGGGAATGATATTTTCGAGTCGTTCCGAGATATCTTTGGGTTCCGTGTAGCGCAGGGTCCACGTTTTCGTAACGAGCGGCTGATCAAGTGCTTCCAGCATGGTCGCGATCTGATCTTGTCGCGCCGGCAGATCGGTCACGACAATACTGTTCGCGCGCGGATCCGCTTGCGCCAGGCCGCGTTCCGAAAGCAGACTCTGGATTGTTTCGAGCAAGTCGTCCGCGGCCAGATGCTTGAGCATGAAGACGCGAGGTTCCAGCGGTACGTCGAGACGCTTCACTGCATCCTGCATTACCGTAAGATTGGCTTGCGTGTCCCACACCAGAATATTTCCGGTACGTGGATCGCTAATCAATCGCCCTGTAGCGGACATCAGGCCATTCAGTACGGTCTCCATGTCCATAACATCGGCGTGTTTCACCATGAACTCTGCTTTTTTCAGCGATCCATGCTCGCGCTCCAGGAACTCGCCGTCTAGCATCACATACAGGAAGCGGGTTTCCGGGTCGAAATCATAATGAACATTGTTAAACTTAAGAATTTCCATGACCTGGCGAGGACGAACATTCTTTACCCAGAATCGAATTGATTTCTCTTCGACCCCGTTCGATGCGACGATGTTCCAACCGGTGGCCGTTGCGACGGCGTCCAGTACCTCGATTACGGGAATCGCACTGTCTGACGCAATAATAGAAATTGGTTCGCCTTCGTCGGGTAGCTCAACCTTGGGCATGGCCTCCTGAAGGATCGGTTCAAACGCCCCTTCGCCGCCAATGGTCACCTGTCGGCGTTCACCCTGAATCGCGGTCACGCCGCTACCCGTGCGCCCCTGCTGTTGGGAACGCTGTTGGGGACTGCCCTGATCCTGCGTGCCCCGCCTGACGTTGTCGGCGCCCTCGGATGAACCATCCTGCATGATAATGTTGCCGACGCTGGCATCGACACTGGGTGAAGGGGAAGGTTGAGTGGGACTCTGCTGCGCAAAAATAGGGTTCAGACCAGAGGCTGCCATCATCGCGATGACCACGAATATTTTATGCCCTGTTAACCGCACTGATTGCTGCGCGCGCAGAGTTCGGACGTGCCGCCCTGCGCTATCCCCTTCCCTTATGTCCCGCTAGTTCCCGAACAAGCGATTGCGATGCCAAGAGTATAACGAATCGAAGCGCCGGTTGGTAGACAAGCTCATTACCGGCGCGGCACTCGAATTCCGTGCGTTCGACCATCCTGAACAACCGTAAACATCACTTCGTTGTCGTTAATGTCCTGAATAGTGCAACCCTTCACCTGGTGGCCCTTCGAAAACCACTCCCGCTTGCCATCTACCTTGATCTGGATGCGCAAGGTATCGCCGCTACCCATCGTGTTGCGTGTTGGCTCTACGCCCCCCAGCATTTTCTGCAATTCCGGCGGTGGCGCATCAATTTTGGGCGGCTCCATCAACGGCTGCCACAAGCGGGGACGCCCAGACACGCTCTGCTGCCAGGCTTCGAACTCCGACCCCGCATTCAGATCAAGGTTGAGTTCCAACGGCGGCGCCTCCGCCAGCGCAAGCTCGAACTGTTGCCGCCTCGCTTGAACGGGATTCTGCACAAGTCCAACGATGAACAAAAGAATGCATAAACCGAGGATTGCCCATCCCACGCCATAAGCAACTCTTGGAATCATGGCAGCACATACTCCCTTAAGACAACATTGTCGATCGTTATCGCGGTACCGATCTGATCCAAAGTTAGCACGGGAACGCGCATCGCAACCGAGCCTGCGCCTTCACCCGGTGCCGTAAAGAGGAAACGATAGCGAGATCGGGGTGATGCCGTTGGAATAGGCGTCGCTTCGCCCAGCGACGTGCCGTCCACGTCGTTCACTACATTGACTTTCGCGCCGCCCATCGCCTGTGCGTCAAATGCAAGTTCGTATGTGACTCCCGCCCGCAACTGATGATGCTGGGCGAAGGTCGCGTTCGGTGCAGTTGCGTCGACCGCCAATGCGGCGGCGCCATGGGTTGCTTCGGGAATCACTTTCAATGCCGCACCCGTCGCAGTCCATTCCGGAGCCTGACCCGACGCAGCGTCGAACTGTTCAAAACTGCCGTTGCGCGCCAGATTCCCCGCGCTGGAGGCGGCAGCGTCCGTGTCTGTCGCTGTCTCGGTTTCATCTGTGTCGACCGCGTCGGTGGCGTCGCCAATGACGGTTCGTGTTACGTGTATTTCCGCAGCCACCTGATCAGAGAGCGGGGCGCGCGTAAGCTCAAGAAAATCCACGCGCAAGGCTTGCGGACTTTGCTGGAGCCGCTGTAGAAATGTGGCAATGTTCTGAATCGAAGTTGGTTCGGTGCGGAAATTAATTCGGTACGTCCGATATCCCACGCCGCTATCGTCCAAAGCCCCAGCGGGCATCGCGCGAATCTCCACGAGATTATCCCCCGCTTTTGTATTCGTTGGGAGCGGCGCGCCCTCCTCGGGTACCTGCCTTAGCGAGAGTCGCGTAATCTCAAAACGCAACCGATCATGAATTTCCTGTTGCGACCATTTGCTCGAATGTTGGGAGGCCATGCTCTGAAATGCGCGCTCCACCGGTTCAGCGAGTGCGGCCTGCTGGGTGTACTGCAGCAACAAGCGCTCTTGGCTCTCTATCGTAGCGTCCAAGGCCTCCAAAATATCGAGACAGCGCATCACAACGAAGAAAAGAATAGCCCCCACAAGCAGTACCAAAACCGCCAACGCGAGACGACGTTCCGACGGGGTGAGTTTTGCTATCGTCGTGGAAATCGACACCTTACTCACCCGATCCTTCTGTCGATTCCGATTCCGTCTCTTCCTCGCCCAGCGGCACTATTATCTCGAACTGATAGACGGACTGATTCTGTTCGATTTCTTCCCGCGTGTTTCCGCCTTGGGCGCGAGCAAACTGTGGCACGTCGCCACGGCGCCCCGCATTCCTCAACGCATCCGCTAACTCATACGCAAGGCCCTGCGATTCCGCCCTGCAATGGATGGTAAGCGTATCATTGTGCGTAAACGAGAAACGCAACACATTCACTCCAGACCTTGGTATGAGCTCACTCAGTTTACCCAGGAGCTCGAGCGCGCTGCCGCGTCTGTCAAGATGCTGCTGAAGGCGCAAGAGTTGGGCGCGTTTTGTCTCGACACTCTCGGCAGTGGACTGTACTGCCGCGATGCGGGAAGAAAGCTCGCTAGAGTAGCTGGAGCGCTGATAGTAGGCCTGCGCAAACACCGCAATCGCGCCGAACAGCACCGCGGCAGCCAAACCGCCCGCATTGATCGCTGTTTTTCGAAAAGTTGACGCCCGGCGCAATTCCAGTAGCGACGGCGGCATCAAACTAATCGCGAGCGACGCGCGATCCTGTGCTGCGAGAGACGCCCCAGCCGCTGCCATGGGCAAGCCTTCGGACGGGGCGTTGCCAGTAAACAGTGACGATGCAAATCCTGCAGGCAAACACTCGTATCCGGTAATGTCCCCTAAAACCTGTGCAGCAACTTCGCAATCCGCGTAGTCCGAACAAACATAGACCCGTTCAACGCTCTCGCCGTCTTCGCTGTCGCGGCGATAGGCGGCCAGGGACGCACGGACCTCCGCAGCCAGTTCCTCCTTCGCGGAAGATTCATCGTTGGAAAGCTCTCGCCAATCACACGGCGAAGCAACGCCCCGCCCATACAAAACCTTGCTTCCCTGAAAAACGAGCACTTCCAATCCACCTGCCGCGAGATTCACAAGCGCATAGCGTTCGGCCGGCATGCGCGAAGCTTGCACCGCGGAGATGAGACACGAGGTACTGACGTAGATGTGATCCGGCTCGATACCTGCGGCACGCAGGACCTCTGCATGCGCCTCAACAATGTCACGATGGGCGAATACGGCGAGTACCGTAGAAGAACCATCGGAAGTCTTGTGAATAATCGACTGATCGATCACCAACTCGTGTACGGGATACGGCACATACTCCTCGGCACTCAACCGCACCATGCTGTCGACTTCTGCAGCGCTTTGGGTTGGCAAACTGAGAATTCGGACGGTCATGTCGTGTCGAGGCAGGACTGTGCACACACCGTCTTCGCTGAGACTGTGCTGCTTTGAAAAGGCACGCACAGCGTCGGCCATGGCGCCGCCCGCCGCAGGCCATGACCCATGCTGAACGTCATACGTCAGGGCTTCAATGCCTTTGGGCGTGCGCTTGACGCGCAAACGCGTAATGCAGTGCTCATCAAATTGGAGGATGCTGATATGTGCTTTAGGGGCCAAGTTCACCCTCCGACCACGACAGCAGCGCCGCGCTTCCCGGTTGAATATGGACTATGGCTTGGGAAGCCGCTCGCACTTTGCCTTGTCGTTCCGAGGCAAAGCCCGTGATTGTAAAAAACTGCGATTCCAACGTGCAATACTGTTGAATCGGGGCAAGCGCCGTTGGCTCGACGCCTGTCACCGCAGATACCGATTCCATGGATCGAAAACTGCGGTCGTCGGCTGTATTCAACTCCCGGTCCCCTCCGACTCGATAGTTGATGACCGACTCGACAACGCCTTCGTCTACGTCCGGTATCGCGAGCAAGACTTCTCGTGACGCACTGTTTAAATTGATGCGGCCCGCGCCGTGAACCGTGAACAGTTCGCGCAAGCCGGGCTCGTCATCGCTCCCCTGCCAGTCGTACTCGTCGATGCCTTCCAGAAAACGCGCTTCTTCAACGGTGAGAAAAAGGTTTTGTTCCTCCGGATTCAGTTCTCCGCCGCGATGCTGCATTATCGCGGATACGGCGCGAAAGCTGAGCCCGTCGATTTCGTCCAACAACACTTCTGGAGCGGTATTGAGAGAAATTCTGCTTTCCTCATCAGAAACCGTATACCGGACGCTGTTTGCGTTCTCCGTCCCTGCAGCTGAAAAAACGCCATCAGCGCTGGAAAGCGTCACAGTATGAACACCCCCCCGTTGAAATCCGCTGCCAGTCATATTGATAGAAGCATGGACGCCGCTGGCAGCCGCGCGCTCCCTGGCGGAAATCATGAGCTGTTCGATCATGGCCTTATTCTGGATGTCTGCCACGGCGTACTGAACCGCGCCGCGGGCGCGGTATTGGGCTTTCGATTTATCGAGTGATAAGGCGGCCGCCCGCTGATCCACCAATGCGCGATTCGCCAAACCCAGGGTCAACACGGTCAGGATCGCTATAATCCAAATAATCGCGACCAGGACAAACCCATCTTTCTCCCGCCTCATTGTGCGATGACCTCCTCGGCTTCCACCGAACCGTCTTCCAGTTCCGTGGTTGGTCCGTGCATGACGGCGAAAGTCGAGAAGCGCGTTTCCCCTTGCTCCGCATTTGGATCGAGTAACGTCAACTCAATCTTGATTGCCTGGGGAATCCCCGCGTTCTCCTCATGCTCGTCCTTGATAATAAAAGCTGCCGGCTCGATGCTCGCCGACGACAGCGGATCTACCGGTTCCCGCGGCTCGACCCAATAGTAGGAAAGAGTGAAATCTTCCACGCCTGCGGCCAACTCAAACTCCGATTCATTGCCCAATTCGATAATCGTCGAATCGACTTCGCCATCCTCTGGGGGTTTTGATGGCAGTGGGCTTTCGACCGTGCGTTCTTCGCGTATCAGCAGTCTTCCTTCACCGTCGGGGTCGGATTTGGTGCGGTACGAAATCCAGAGCACGCGCGGCTCCGAACCATCCTCGACGTTCATCGGCCTAGTGACAGCATAGAACTCGAAAGAATCATCGTCGCCGGTAAAAAGGTGCGATGCACCCGGCACCATGTTCTGCAGTTCCCGTCCGATGATGTCGAGGGCCGTGCGCGCGTCTTGATAGGTGTGGGTATTCGATTCACCCATTTTCCAGATACTCACAGACGATGAAAATGCCGTATAGACGGCACCAAGCAACACAGCAAGAATAGTGCTCGCTACCAGCAATTCCGCAAGCGTGAATCCGTCTTTATGATGTCGGTACGGCTGTGTCATCGGGTAAATCCGAAACGATAAGGCGCGCCGAAGAAACCAAAGTCTCCGCCGTGGTCGAGAAGTCACGACCGGCGCGCGTCCATGAAATAGTCACTGAAATCCTACCCAAGTATGGCTCTGGAAGTTCGGGAACATCTACGAGAAAAGGCTGAAGTTCAGGCGGAACTTCGGGAGTCGGCATGTCGACCCGGGAGACATTCCACGAGTAGGTAAAGCGAGGATGGTCATCGCCAAAATCGCCTGCGGATGAAGCGCCATCCTGATGGACAGTTTGAATCTCGAGTTCCCCCATCTTCTCTTCGAGCAGGAATCGCGCGACCGTGTAGTCA
>CALEZK010000298.1 GCA_937928585.1 uncultured bacterium
TGACAGTCCCCTGGGGTGTGACAGTCCTCTTGGGCGCGATCGTTTTGTTAGTCGAGTATGGTGAAGACGAAGATCAGGGTGTCGATGATGCGGTTGAAGCCGTTTCGGATGAGGCTCAAGAAGAATTGAACGTATTGCAGGATGTAGAGGAAGTCGAAGAAGCTTCCGATTTGTTGGGCTTTGGCGGGGTGGTTTTTGTGGTGCATGGGATGTGGCTCCTTCACTTCATGGTGTTATGAGGTAGCAATCCAGCGGGCGGCGTCTTTTGCCCAGTAGGTGAGAATCAGTTTTGCGCCAGCGCGGCGGATTGACAGGAGAGATTCCATTGCGGCGCGGCGTTCGTCGAGCCAGCCGCGTTCGGCGGCGGCTTTGATCATGGAGAATTCGCCCGAGACATTGTATGCGGCTATGAGCAGATCGAAGCTGTCGGATGCGGCGCGAATGATGTCTAGATAGGGAAGCGCGGGCTTGACCATGACGATGTCCGCGCCTTCGTCGATATCGAGCGCGATTTCGCGCATGGCTTCGCGGAAGTTGGGGGGATCCATCTGATAGGTGGTGCGATCGCCGAATTGTGGCGGGGATTCGGCGGCGTCGCGGAATGGTCCATAGAATGCGGAAGCGAACTTCGCGCTGTAGGCCATGATGGGCAGATCATGAAAGCCTGCGCCGTCGAGCCCCTTGCGGATAGCGCCGACGCGTCCATCCATCATATCCGACGGCGCAACCATATCGGCGCCGGCGCGTGCGTGGGCGAGCGCTTCTTTGACAAGCAGACCGAGGGTCTTGTCGTTGTCGACATCCTTGTTGCCGCGATGCGTTTCGCCGATCGCACCACAATGGCCGTGGTTGGTGTATTCGCAGAGGCAAACGTCGGTGATCACGCAGATATCGGGACAACTTTTTTTCACGGCTTCGATTGCTCGGGCGATGATTGAGCCTTTGATATAGGCGCTTGTGCCTATTGGATCTTTCGATTCGGGGATGCCGAACAAGATTATCGCGGGAATGCCGAGATCGGCGATTGCTTTTGTTTCTTCGACAAGGGTGTCTACCGAGAACTGAAAGTTACCGGGCATGGAGGCGATAGGATTGCGCACCTTCTTGCCGGGCCGCACGAATAGCGGCATGATGAGGTCGTCGACTGAGAGCGTTGTTTCACGCACCATGCGCCGCAACGCGGGCGTCGCGCGCAGGCGTCTCATGCGGACTTCGGGATACCCCACGGTTTGCCTCTCCCCTGTCTTGTCTTGCGTCACACTTTTCGTTGAACGGCGCGCACGATGGCATCGACAAAATTCGGAATGTCGTGGACGTCCGGCTGGATCGTCACTGGCATACCGAGGTCGTTCGCGGTTCGCGCCGTTATCGGGCCGATGGACGCGAAGGCGGCGTAGGATTTGACGGCCGCAACGCGTTCCGGCCCTATCATGTCATAGAAATTGCGTGCGGTCGAGGAACTTGTGAAGGTGATGACATCGGGACGATACGCGAGCAGCGCTTCGGCGCGGGCCTCGCTGGATTCGGGCGCGACGGTGCGATAGGCGACGAGTTCGGTGACTTCCGCGCCGTGTTTGCGCAATTCTTCGGGCAGAAAGCTGCGGGCGATGTCGGCGCGCGGCATGAGGAAACGTTTGCCGGCAAGTTGCGGTTCGTGCGCGAGGAGCGCGGCCATCAAATCTTCGGCAACATACTTTTCCGGCATGAGATCGACGCGGAGAAATCGCTTGCGCAGGGCTTCGGCGGTGGCGGACCCAATGACGCAAAGTTTTACGCCCGCAAGGTCGCGCGCGTCCTGGCCAAGTTCTTCGAGACGTTCGAAAAGCATTTCGACGCCGTTGACGCTGGTGAGGACGAGCCAATCGTATTTGCCGATGTAGTCGAAGGGTTCGGTGACGTTTGCGGGTTCGATTTCGATGGTTGGGAATTCGAACACATCCGCGCCGAGTTCGTGGAGTTGACGAACGAGCTCACTTGCCTGGTTGCGGGCGCGCGTGACGACAATGCGTTTGCCGAACAGCGGAAGGCTTTCGAACCACGCGAGTTTTTCGTGCATGCGCACGACTTCACCGACGATCGCGACGGCGGGAGGCGCGATGCCTTCGTCTGCACAGGCATCGACGATTGTTTCGAGCGTGCCGATTATGGTGCGTTGTTTTGCGTGCGTTCCGGACGCCACGACCGCGACCGGCGTCTGGGGATCGCGGCCCAATTGCATGAGCTGACGCACGATCAGCGGGAGATTGCGCACGCTCATATAGAAAACGAGCGTCCCCTTCATGGGAATGCGGGCGATATCGATCTCGCCCGATTCGAGGGCGCGTTCGTCGTGGCCGGTGATCAGGGTTACGCTGGTGGATGCGCCGCGATGCGTCACGGGGATACCTGCGAATGCGGGCACCGCAATTCCGGCGGTGACGCCGGGGACGATCTCGAAGGGGATGCCGTTCTCCGCGAGCGCGAGCGCCTCCTCTCCCCCACGCCCGAACACAAAAGGATCGCCGCCTTTGAGTCTTACGACGCGGCGGCCCGACTTTGCGTGCGTGATGAGGAGCGCGTTGATTTCGTCCTGGGTCAAGTGATGTTTGTCGGCAGACTTTCCGGCGAAGATATGTTCTGCGCGGAGCGCATATTCCAGCAAAGCATCGTTTGCGAGCGAATCATAGAAGACGACATCGGCGTGTTCGAGGCATTCGCGACCTCGCACCGTGATCAATCCCGGGTCGCCGGGCCCGGCGCCGACGAGATACACTTTGCCTGCGGATTGTGTCATCGCAGCGCGGCGATAAGCTCCGCCGCCCCCATGAGAAGCAGCCGCGCCGCGGCCTGCTCGCCTACAATTGCCGGATCCTCTGCGCTTGCGTGTTCCGTTACACGCAGCACGGTTGTGCCATCGACACTGCACACGCATGCGGAAAGCGTAATCTGTCCATCGACGATTTGGGCATGCGCTCCAATTGGAATCTGGCATCCGCCTTCGAGCGCGGCGAGGCAGGCGCGTTCGGCAGTCGCCTCGCGATGCGCAGCTTCGTCGTGAATGTGCGAACAGATCTCCGCGACGCGCGGGTCGCCCGCTCGAATCTCAATTCCGAGGGCACCCTGCGCAGGGGCCGGGAGCATGATGTCCGTGGAGATAATGGCGCGGATCGCGTCGTTGCGGCCGATGCGCGAGAGTCCGGCGCAGGCGAGTATTGCGGCGTCCAATTCGCCTTCGGCAACTTTCCGAATGCGTGTATCGACGTTTCCGCGCAGATCGACCACACAGAGATCAGCGCGATACGCCAGGAGCTGGGCGCGCCGGCGCAGACTCGACGTACCGACTGTCGCGCCGGAAGGCAATGCTTCCAATGAATCGTACTTCGTGGAGACGAGTGCATCGCCGGCGTGCTCGCGTTTCGGAATGGCCCCGATGGCAAGGCCTTCGGGAAGTTCGGTCGGAAGGTCCTTGAGGCTGTGCACGGCAAGGTCGATTTTTCCGTCCAGCAGCGCTACTTCCAGTTCCCGCGTGAACAGTCCTTTGCCGCCGATTTGCGCGAGGGGCGCGTCGAGAATTCTGTCGCCTTTGGTGTGGATGATTTCGATCTCGACGGACAGGCCGGGTGTTGCGGCCTGCAGCATGGCGCCGACGGCGCGGGATTGCGTCAGGGCAAGCTGGCTCCCGCGCGATCCGATGATGATGCGATCCATCAAGGAGACTCTTTCAATCCGAACAGGCGCTTGACCAGGTGAAGCACCGTATGCGGATCCTGATGCGCGACTTCGCGTTTCAATTGGACCGTTGGCTGATGCAACACGGCGTTTGCGAAGCGCTTGAATGAAGCGGCGATCAATTCCCGCGCCTGTTCGTCGTGCTCGCCGAGTTCCGGGAGTTGTGCGAGCAGTTTTTGGACTTCACGTTCCCGCAACTGGTGGATGCCCGCGGCGATGGACATGATGGTCGGCTCGGCGGCGAGGCCCTGTAGCCATGCCCAGAACTGTTCGACGCCATTTTCCACGCGTTGCATGCATAGGTCGATTTCCTGTCGGCGCGCTTCCATGTTGGCGTTCGCGACCGTTTGCAAATCGTCGATGTCGTAGAGATACACGTTGTCCATGCGCTTCACGGCAGGATCGATGTTGCGCGGAACGGCAATATCGACCACAAAGAACGGTTCGTTGCTTCTGCGGCGCAATGCGCGCTGGAAATGCGCGGGACCCAGCAAATGCGAGGGCGCGGCTGTCGAGGAGATGACGATGTCCGCGCGCGGGAGATTGGCTTCGAGTTGATCAAAGGGAATCGCCTCGCCGCGCACGCGGCCCGCGAGTTCGATTGCGCGATCGTGGTTGCGGTTTACCAGCAAAACGTTATCGACGCCGCGCGATACGATGCTGCGGAGCGTGGTGGCGCCCATCTTGCCCGAGCCTATTATCATGGCCGTTTTTCCGGCGAGATCGGAGAAGATGGAGACGGCGAGATCGACCGCGACACTGCCGATGGAAACCGTGCCCGCGCCGATGTTGGTTTGGGATCGGATGTCCTTCGCGATGGCGAATGCGCGCTGGAACAGCGCGCTGATAACTTTATCGGTGCACTGTTCGGACTGTGCGACGAGATAGGCGTCATGCACCTGGCCGAGGATTTGCGCTTCCCCCACGACGAGACTGTCGAGACTCCCGGTTACGCGGAAAAGATGGCCGACTGCTTCGCGGCCTTCATATTGGTAGAGCGAATCGCGGTAATCCTGTTCTGGAATGCCGTGCCACTCGCCGATGAAGCGACGCAGGATATCCTGGGCGATATGCACGGGGGCGTTGGTACACGCGTAGATTTCAACGCGGTTACAGGTGCTGAGCAGCACGACGCCGCCGCCGTCCAACGCCGTTTTCAGTTTCATGAGTGCGGCGGGAAGCGCGGACTCGGGAAAATGGAGGCGCTCGCGCAGTTCGAGCGTGCTCGTGTGATGACTCACGCCTGTGACGACGAGGTTCATACCGAGGCGCTCCAGAAGCCGTAGTCTTTCAGCCCCGTGCTTTGAAGCAGGAGGTAAATCGCAAGCATGACGGTAAAGCCGACAACGACGACGTAGGCAAGCTTTCGACCGCGGAGCAAACCGAGTTTGCGCGAGTGGAACGAGAACGAGAACAACGCGGCCGTTGCCACGGCGAGGAGAATCTTTGGCGAACGCCACCAATTTGCGTCAAGTTCTTCGGGGAACAGGTATGCGCCGAAAAAGCCAAGGAGCAGGGTTACGACGAAGAGCGGATATCCCCAGCGAATCAGGCTGAACAAGGTTGCGTCCAACTGCTCGAGGGGCGGCAACTTTGCCGGGGTAGCATTTGTGCGCAATGACTTCAGGCGCTGCGCCTGCACGATATAGACAAAACCAGTGAGGCTTGCGACGAAGAACAACGCGAATGCGATGATGACAGGCCCTACGTGCATGGCGACGAAAGCCTCGTTGAGTTCTTTCGGAACGGTTCGCAATGACGCGCGGCCGACGATGCCGTTGAAAACCGCCAACAGCGCGAGCGGCGGCGCGTAGTAACACAGGAGCGCCCGCACGTTCTCGCGGCGAACGAGGGGCAGCACGACGGCGGTGGCGGTGAGGATGAGGATATTGAGTACATCCACCATCGTCGTGAGCGGGAGACGTCCGTGCGTGGCCCAGCGCATGCAAAATAGAAGAAACAGCAGGACCGCGCCGCCGACTACCGCATGATGCGTTGCGCGCAGCACGGAATTTTTGCCGCCCTGGAGATAGACATACGACATGACGGCGGCTACGACATAGAGGCAGACCGCGACGAGGAACGTTATGTCAATTGCTAGTGTCATCTTTTTTCATAAACTTGGCGATGTTGCCGCCGTATAGGATACCGGAACGGAGCAATAGACCGCCAATTCAGGCGGATTTCGGCTCGAATTCCTGTGTAAGTCCTTTGCCGAAAGGCGCGAAGAGACAGTAAACCGCCAACGACGAAACGATCGCGGTGATATATGGATAGCCGAGTTCGAAGGTGTAGCTGGCGATTAGATACGAGATGCTGCCGGTGATAAGCGCGGCGCCCGCAGCGAGTTTACCGCCGAACCGGGTGAACAGCGCGAATACGCCTACAACCAAAATGCCCGCGGACCCGAACGCCGAGGCTTCCTCGACCTGTTCGTACACGGAGCCTTCGCGAATCGCGAATAGGTAGGCGAGCACGCCGAATGCGACGACACAGTAGCGCGCGGCGCGGACCTTGTGTCGTTCCGTCATGTTTTTTCGAAGCGGGACGATGATGTTGTGCGAGGTTAGGGCGGACGCGGCGAGCAGGGCGCTGTCTACCGTTGAGAGAATAGCGGAGATCAGCGCTCCGGCGAAAACGACGTAAAGCACGGGGTGCAGCAAATTCATGGCAACGGAGGGCAAGAGTTGTTCGGGGTCTTCGAGGTCTGGCATCAGGGCCGGGCCAAGCAGTCCGAGGATGACGGGTATTGATCCGACGCAGAAATAGACGGCGGCACCGCTGAGTGCCGCATTGCGCGCGATTGATTCGTTGCGCGAAGCGAGGGTGCGGGAGATGAGTTCCTGGGCAAGGACGGATCCGAAAATCGGGACGGCCCATCCGTCCATTTGTTCGAGCAGACTGCCATCTGCACGGAGAAACGTGAACCGTTCGGGTTCAATTCCACGGTAGGCTTCGCCGATTCCACCGAGCGAGTAGACGGCGACTACCAAAACGACGACCAAGCCGAGAATTAGCACCGTGCCCTGGATTAGGTCGGTCACGGCGTCCGCGAGCAACCCGCCACTGCTGGTGTATACGATAACGACAGCGGCGGCTACAGCGATGGAAATAGCGGGCGCGATTTCCGAGGACGCGGAGATTACGTGGCCGAAGGCGCGAATCTGCGCACCGGCCCAGAGCAGCGAACTTGGGATGATCACGAGGACAGCGATCTTTTCGACGCCGCCGCCGTAGCGTTGACGAAACAGATCGCCGAGGGTTGTAAGTTGCCGGCGGTAGAGGGGCACGGCGAAGACGAGGCCCATGAGCAAGAGGCAGAGTGTGTAGCCGAAGGGATCCGCCTTGCTTCCGGACAGGCCTTCTTCGTAGACCGCGCCGGAGGAGCCGATGCAGGTTTCCGAGCCGAACCATGTTGCGAAGATGCTCATGGTGGCAATGCCCAAACCGAAGCGCTTGCCAGCGAGGAGATAGTCGGTTTCGTTGCGCATCCAGCGCGAAACGTAGAGTCCGATCGCGAGTTGTATCAGAACGTAGACCGACAGTCCGATCAGGACACCGTTCATGATTCGTCGAGCAGCCGCTTATCAATGCCGCTGTACGCATCCACGCGGCGGTCGCGGAGGAAGGGCCATATGCGGCGAACCTGTTCGGTGCGGGTGTTGTCGATTTCGGCGAGGACAACCTGTTCCGCGTCGATACCGGCTTGCGCGATGATTTCGCCTTGCGGCCCGGCGACGAAGCTGCTGCCCCAGAAGTGCAGGCCTTCGGTTACGCCGGAGATATCCGGCTCGTAGCCCACGCGATTCACGACGACAACGGGAAGTCCGTTTGCGATGGCGTGACCGCGCTGGACAGTAATCCACGCGTCGCGCTGGCGGTGCTTTTCGTCATCGGGATCGGAGGGGGTCCAGCCGATGGCGGTCGGGTAGATGAGCAGATCGGCGCCACGCAAGGCCATGAGGCGCGCGGCTTCGGGAAACCACTGATCCCAGCAGACGAGTACGCCGAGTTTGCCGATGGAGGTCTGGATGGGATGAAAGCCGAGATCGCCCGGGGTGAAATAGAATTTTTCGTAGAAGCCGGGATCATCGGGGATGTGCATTTTGCGGTACTTGCCGGCGATGGAGCCGTCGTTGTCAAAGACCACGGCGGTGTTGTGATAGACGCCAGCAGCGCGGCGTTCGAAGAGCGACGAGACGATGACCACGCCGCACTCGCCGGCCTGTGTGCCGAGGCGCGCGGTTGCGGGTCCTGGTATGGGCTCGGCGGCATCGAATGCCGCGAGGTTTTCGCATTGGCAGAAATAGGGACCGCAGTGGAGTTCCTGAAGCACGACGAGTTGCGCGCCGCGATCCGCGGCGTCGCGAATGAAGCGCAGCGTGAGTTCGAGGTTTTGCTCGCGATCATTGCCGCAGGCTTGCTGCACCATGGCAACGGTAATTGGATTTTTCATATGTGGACTCCGGCGGGGATCTGCATGGTAAGGCAGTGCAACGAGCCGCCCTGGCGAATTATGGTTGCGCAGTCGATGGGCACAATTTCGCGTTCTGGAAAACAGGATTGCAGCGTTGATTGGGCCTTTTCGTCTGCTTTATCGCCGTATACCGGCATCAAAACGGCTCCGTTTACGACGAGAAAGTTCGCGTAGGTCGCGGGCAAGCGTTTCTTGTCGGGATCATAACACGCCTTTGGCCAGGGCAAGGGTACGAGCCGATACGGTTCATCGTTTTTATTGCGGAGCGATTGCAGTTCCGCTTCCATTTTCTTGAGTGGTTCGTAGTGTTTGTCGCGCTTGTCGGTGCATGAGACGTAGGCGATGGTTTTTGAATCGCAGAATCGCGCGATGGTGTCTACATGTCCGTCGGTGTCGTCGCCGGCGAGTTGTCCGTGGTGCAGCCATAGGACGTGGTCCATACCGAGATGTTCGCGGAGTACGAATTCGACTTCGGCTTCGCTGGTTGTGCCGTTGCGGTTCTGGTTTAGCAGACAGGATGCGGTGGTGAGGATGGTGCCTTCTCCGTCGCTTTCGATGGAGCCACCTTCAAGCACCACGGGCAATGTTTCCATCGCGATTTCGCCGAACGCTTTCTGGCTGAAGAGATTCAACGTGATTGCATCGTCGAGGTCGGCGTCGTACTTTCCGCCCCATCCGTTGAATGAGAAATCGAGCAAGAGCGGCTGACCATTGCGCAGGACGGTGATGGGGCCGTGATCTCTCGCCCACGTATCGTTTGAGGGTACGCGATAAGCGCGCACGCGAGCAGGATCGGCACCGGCGCGGGTGAGGCGGTCGGTGATGTATTCGGGGTCTTCGCAGGCTATGAGCACGGTCTCGCGCTTTGCGATTGCAACAGCGATAACGTCGAACACGGGTTCGACCTCGGCAAGCAAGTGCGACCAATCGGTGTTTTCGTGGGGCCAGGTAAGCTGGACAGCGGATTGCGGCTCCCACTCGGCTGGCAGCCGCGTCATCATCGTTGTGATCCAGTCTGGTTCGCGCGCGACATAATGATCATGGGACTGAGTAGTGATTCCTTTCCATGGGTGAAGCGCCTGAAATGAACGCTGCCTTCGCAGCTTGCACGCGGTACACCTATACCTACAGGAAACATGCCTATGCGCGGCACAATTTCGGTTTGCAAATCGGGACGCGCGAATGCCGCAGCGAAGCGGTACTCACCGGCGGGCTATTGAATAAACCCTTGGGCGCGCATTTTGGCGGCGACACGCGCGCCAATTTCCTGTCCCCAGGCTTGTCCTGCCTGAAATGATTGCTGGTTTATGGTTGGCAGCGCGCCGGAGATGCGGCGGCCCGCGGGCGAGTCATAGAATTTTACGGCTTCTTTGATGTCTTCGTGCGACAGATTCTGATCGTAGATGGGGACGATCATGTCGACCATTTCTTCGGGCTTTACTTCTTTTTTGAATTCATCCCAGAAGGTGGCGGGGACGTTCGGATAGGACTGTTTGAATGCGCCGAGCATCTGCTCGAGGGACTGGGCGCCCAAATCGCCGGCGCCGGTGAGTTCCATGAGCTTGCGGATATCCTGCTCTTTGGCCGCTTTGTCGTCGGCGGGCTGGGCAATTGCCAGCATGGCTACGGCTACGAATGCAATGGAGACAGTTATAACGCCTGCGATGCTACGGTTCATGTTGCCCCCGAAGTAATTAAGTTTGAGTGCGAGTTATTGCGCGGAATCGGTCACAAGAATGTCGTCGCCGTCATCGCCGGAATCCGAGCTTGCTTCGCCGGAGATGAGCTCTTTCATCTTTTTCCCTGGTCGAAACGTGACGACACGACGTTCGGGAACAGGAACCTGATCGCCGGTGCGCGGATTGCGCCCGATACGGCTGGCTCGCGTTTTGACTTCGAAGACGCCGAAGTCGCGTAACTCCCATCGCTCGCCGTCCGCAAGGGTACGGGAGATGGTGTCGAACGCGCCTTCGATGATTTTGGCAACATCGCTTTGGGTCATGCCAAGGGTGTTGGCAACCCGGATTACGAGTTCGCGCTTTGTCATCGTCACCTGGCCAGACCCTCCATTCGGCTGTACGCGGGCGTAACCGCCCTTGTGGCAAAGGATTGGACGCAATTACTACCGTCGCTGATGGCGATTATACGGTAAGGGTAGTTTCCGTGCAAGTCTTTTCCTGCCCACTGCTTATACGGAAAATTGGGGGATTTGGGGGATTCTTTGACTCCGTGGCGCGGTCTCCGTATACTGGTTCTAACTATTTACGCAGAACCCCTACCGATATGGATCAAGAACAACAGCAGCGTATTGTATTCTTCGGAATTCAGTATTTTTGCTTCCTTTTTTCCCTTTCCGTGCATGAGGCGGCGCATGCCATCACGGCGGAACGATGCGGCGATCCTACGGGCCGCTTGTTGGGTCGCGTGACCCTTAACCCGCTGAAGCATATCGATCCGATTGGGACGGTGCTGATGCCTTTGCTGATGTTTTTCAGCCCAATCCCCTACCTTTTTGGGTGGGCCAAGCCGGTTCCCTTTAACCCGAGAAATCTCAAGAACATCCGGCGCGATCCGGCGTTGATTGCCGCGGCGGGTCCGATCTCCAACGTCATTATTGCGGTGTTTACGATTTTCCTGATTCGCCTGGGTTTTGGCGTGCTGGGTCCGGAGCGGATGATCGAATCGAACCTGCTTGGCGTGGGGTTGATGTTGATTGGCATCAACTTGCTGCTCTTCCTGTTTAACCTGATACCGGTGCCGCCACTCGACGGCGGGCATATTCTCCGGTCGGTGCTTCCGGAGTCGGGTCAGCAGGTGATGGATTCCATAGGGCCGTTCGGGATTTTGATTGCGATATTCATTTCGAGCCGCTTCCTTTCGACACCGCTCAATTTTCTGAATGATCTGGTCCTTTCGGCGATTACGATTGGGGTCCCGTTGTAGGATTCAGGCGTGGTTGGCGAAGAAGCGGTCGAGGACGACCGCCCTCCCGATCGGGATGATCGCCGTCACCTGGTTCAGGCTTTTGGTATACTTTCGTTTCTTTTGACGCCTCGAAATTCCGTGGCGTCTTTTTTATATGTCGGAGCAATAGGCGTCGCGGTTTCATCGCGACTGCTTTGTCGAGGGAGAATGAAATGAGCGTTTCGAAACCACAACTGCCATCCAACTATGCGCCGGAAGATGTCGAGGCTCGCTGGCGCGCGCATTGGCAGGGGAACAACCCGTATGCGTACGACCCGACGCGGGGCAGGGACGAAACGTTTGTCGTGGATACGCCGCCGCCGACGGTGAGCGGGTCGCTGCATATGGG
>CALEZK010000299.1 GCA_937928585.1 uncultured bacterium
GCTCCAATGTCGCCTGGATACGGGCTCGGTATCAGGGCATGAAATCGTGCCGGGGGGCGGCACTCGTTTCCGGCGGGGGCAAGGGCTGCGCATGGGGTTGCCTCGGACTGGGCGATTGCGAACGTGTTTGCGATTTCAACGCCATCACCATGAACGAGCACGGCCTGCCCGTGGTCAATGAATCGAAATGCACCGCATGCGGCGATTGTGTGGAGATTTGCCCGAAGGACTTGTTCTCGATCCACCCGGTCAGCCATCGCTTGTGGGTTGCGTGCAAAAGCCTGCAAGCCGGAGAAGAGGCCGAGGCGGAATGCGAAGTCGCATGCACCGGCTGCGGGCGCTGCGAAGCCGATGCGGCGCCTGGGCTCATAAAAATGGTGAGTAATCTCGCCGTTGTGAACTACAGCAAAAGCGCTCTGGCAACGCGCGAACCAATTCGACGTTGCCCCACGGGCGCAATCGTGTGGCTGGACGAAATTCTCGGCCCCGTAAAAGGCGAAGAGGCCCGCCATATTTCCCGGAAATCGCCGTTGCCATTGCGATCCGGGCCTACGAGCGGGTAGGCGGAAACATGCCGCCTGGAAAATGAGGTGACGCAATGAAACACGCAGAGGGCGGGTTCAAGTATCCCGGAATTCGCGACGCCATGGACGGCAATACCGCCGTCATCATGTGCGAACGGGAATCGACGGACGGAGCGGGCGCATATCCCATTACGCCATCCACGCAAATGGGTGAGTATTGGGCTGAAGCGGCGGCAGCCGGGCACATCAATATCTCGGGGCGTCCCCTCTTGTTCATCGAACCCGAGGGCGAGCATGCAGCCGCGGCAGTAACCGCCGGACTCTCCATGACAGGCTTGCGCGCCGCGAATTTTTCTTCGGGTCAGGGCATCGCCTACATGCACGAGTCGCTCTATGCTGCGACCGGCAAGCGATTGACCTACGTGCTGAACATGGGTTGCCGCGCCATGACGAAGGCCACGCTCAACGTCCACGCTGGGCACGACGACTACCATTGCATCGACGACACCGGGTTCTTTCAGGTCTTTGGCAAGTCCGCGCAGGAAGTTTGTGATCTAAACATCATTGCGCATCGCATCGCGGAACTTTCACTGAATCCCGGCATCGTGGCGCAGGACGGCTTCCTCACCACGCATCTCATAGAATCGCTTCTGCTACCCGAGCGCGAACTCATTCGTGAGTTTCTCGGACGACCCGATGACATCATCGACACGCCGACCCCGGCGCAGCGCATCATCTTCGGGCCGAAGCGGCGGCGCATTCCAGAGCTTTGGGATGTCGACAATCCGGTCATGGTTGGCGTGGTACAGAACCAGGATTCGTACATGCAAAGCGTGGCGGCGCAGCGCCCATTCTTCTTTGATCACCTGCCCGAAATATCGGACCGCGCGATGCAGGAGTACTACGCGCTGACCGGACGCAAGTACGCCCGTGTCAGCATGTATCGAGTCGAAGACGCGGACTATCTGCTTGTCGCGCAAGGCAGTGTTGTAAGCAGCGCGGAGGTCGTCGCCGATTACCTGCGCGAGACCAGAAAGCTCAAGGTTGGTGTTGTAAACCTAACCATGTTTCGGCCATTCCCGGGAGACCTGCTCGGCACCATCCTTGCCGGCCGCAAAGGCGTGACGGTGCTGGAACGAACCGACCAGCCGCTTGCTTCGGATCTGCCCCTGACCCGCGAAATACGCGCAACGATCGGGAAATGCGTTGAGAACGGGCGCGCCGGAAAAGGGGCGCTCCCTTACGGTGATTTCCCCGCGTATCGCAAGCCCGAAGATATACCGCCGATCTACTGCGGCTCATTCGGCCTGGGCAGTCGCGATCTGCAACCGGAGGGCATCATCGGCGCGGTTGAGAACATGCTTGATACGGGAGCGAAACGCCGCTTCTTCTATCTGAGTGTAGATTTCATACGGGACAAGTCCTTTACCCCCAAGCAGGAGATCTATCAACAGGAAATCCTGGATTCCTATCCGAAGATCGAAGAGCTGGCGATACGCGGCAGCGAAAATCCCAATCTCATGCCGGAAGGTTGCATCACGGTTCGCATGCACTCCATCGGAGGCTGGGGCGCAATTACCACCGGCAAGAATCTCGCGATGACACTGTTCGATTTGCTGAACCTGCATGTGAAAGCGAACCCGAAGTACGGCTCGGAAAAGAAAGGCCAACCGACGACGTATTACCTCGCGGCTGCACCCAAGCCGATCCGGATCAATTGTGAATACTTCTACGTCGATGTTGTTCTTTCGCCCGATCCCAATGTTTTTCAGCATTCCAACCCCTTGGCGGGCCTCAAGCCGGGCGGCGTGTTTATCATTCAAAGTGACCTGGAAAGTCCCGAGGCCGTATGGGCGAGTATCCCCGCGCGATTCCAAAAACTGATTGTCGAAAACAACATCCGCGTGCACTATCTCGACGCGTTCAAAATCGCGCGGGAGGAGGCCGGTGACCCGGAGTTGCAGTTCCGAATGCAGGGTATCGCCTTCCAAGGCGCGTTCTTTGCCTGCTCCAGCGTCATGGCGCATTCGGGCCTCACCGAAGAAACACTGTTCAAGGCCATTCGCGCGCAGTTGGAAAAGAAATTTGGCGCGAAGGGCGCACGGGTCGTCGAGGGCAACGTGCGCGTAGTTCAGCGCGGCTTTGTCGAAGTGCGCGAGATAACAGACAAGCTTGTGGCGACCGGTGAGGCCACGCTTCGCAAAGCCCCCTTGTTGCCGCCTACGTTAAAGCATGTCCCCGCTGGCTCGGCGCGCGCAACCGATATTCATCGCTTCTGGGAACAAACCGGAAACTTCTATCTCACGGGGCAAGGCAACGATAATCTGGTCGATCCCTTCATTGGCTTGAGCCTTATCCCGGTCGCTACCGGTGTGTTTCGCGACATGACCCAGATCCGGTTTCAACATCCTGATTGGGTTCCGGAAAACTGCACGGCCTGCGGCAAGTGTTACACGGTGTGCCCGGACAGCGCGATATCGGGATTGGTGCATTCCGTTGCCGAGGTGTTCGACACGGTTGTTCGACGAATGGAGAACCACGGACACCCTGCAACCCATATCCGCAAAGCCATTCGCGGAACCGAACCACTATTGCGCACCCGGTTAAACGCTGAAGGCGAACGCTCGGACGTTCAGCGATTGATACGCGATTCACTTGCAGATACGTTGGCCGCGAGCGATCTTGAGACGCAACAGAAGCTGGAACTCGAAAACGAGATCAAACTTTTCCTCGAAGAACTGGGTGAATTTCGGTTCTCGATCACAAAACCCTACTTCGTGCAGCGCGAAAAGAACGCCAAGGGCAGCGGCGGCCTACTTTCGATTACCGTCGACCCGTACGCCTGTAAAGGCTGCAACGAATGTGTTCGGGTCTGTGAAGACGCGGCGCTTCTCACGCTTCCGCAAACCAAGGACAGCGTCGCCCGGTTGACCCGCGAATGGGATTTCTGGGAATCGCTTCCGACCACTTCCAGTCAGTTCAGCCGAATTGACAACCTCGACGAGAAAATTGGCGCCCTCGAGACCCTGCTGCTCGACAAGAAAAACTTCAGGTCCATGGTAGGCGGTGACGGCGCATGCCTCGGCTGTGGCGAAAAAACCGTAGTGCATCTATTCACCGCGACGGTCGAGGCGCTCATGCAACCGCGCGTGCAGGAGCATATCGGCAAACTGGAAAAACTTATCGCGGACCTGGAACAGCATATTCGGTTGCGCATGGCGAGCACGCTGAATCTGAACGACGTGACAGCCATCGATCACGCTTTGGACAAATTGCGGGACCAGGACGTGACGCTATCGAGTTTTTCAGCTTCGCTGGATGCCGACCGCGCCGGCAAGACGATCGATGCGGAGTGGCTGAAATGGGTTACGCATCTGCTGGACAAGCTCCGCCATCTGAAGTGGCAATACACGGACGGCACGACCCACCGGGGACGCGCGCGCATGGGTATGATCAACTCCACGGGCTGCACGTCCGTGTGGGGCTCCACTTTCCCCTACAACCCCTACCCGTTTCCGTGGGCAAACCATTTGTTTCAGGATTCCCCGTCGATGGCGATGGGTGTGTTTGAGGGGCATATGGCAAAGATGGCCGAGGGGTTTAAGGCCATTCGCATGGCTGAACTCGAGCTTGCGGGCGAGTACAACGCAGCGAAGCATGACGAATTCTTCACGTATTTCAACTGGCATCAGTTCACGGACGAGGAATTTCACCTGTGCCCGGCAGTCGTGGCGGTCGGCGGCGATGGCGCGATGTATGACATCGGCTTTCAAAATCTCTCCCGGCTGATGATGACCGGCAAACCGATCAAGGTCTTGGTGCTGGACACGCAGGTCTACTCGAATACCGGCGGCCAGGCCTGCACTTCGGGGTTCCTCGGCCAGGTTTCCGACATGGCGCAATATGGAAAGGCCATCAAGGGCAAAGAGGAAATCCGCAAAGAGATTGGCTTGATCGGCATGGCCCATCGCACCACGTATGTCTTGCAAGGAAGCATTTCCAACACCACGCATTTGATCGAAGGATTTATCGAAGGCCTGAACGCGCGACGGCCCGCGTTGTTCAATGTGTACAGCCCGTGCATGCCCGAGCACGGAATCGGCGACGATGTGGCGCAGCATCAAAGCAAACTTGCCGTCGAATCGCGGGCATATCCGGTTTTTCGATACAACCCCGATAAGGGAACCACGCCGGAGGAATGCTTCGACCTCGAGGCCAATCCGGACATCGACAACGATTGGCCTGCCTATAAGATCGAATACATCGAGGAGAACGGAGGGAAAGCGTCTCTCGACGTGCCGATGACGTTCGCGGATTTCGCGGTAACCGAAGGCCGGTTCCGAAAACAGTTCCGTACCGCGCCGCGAGACACCTGGAACGAGAATATGGTCCCCCTGCACGAGTTGCTCGAACGCCCCGAAGAGGATCGAGAGGGCCTGTACCCCTACATTTGGGCACTCGACCGCAAACAGAAACTGATTCGCGTGATACCTTCCCAGGTCGTCGTACGATCGTGCGAAGAGCGGCTTGGATTCTGGCGCATGTTGAAGTCCCTCGCGGGAATACGACCTGAGGTGAACCCGCGACAAATCGTGGAACAAACACGCGCGGAATTCGCCAGCCAGCTCGCCGCAAAGCTCGTCGAACTTGCCCAAGGCGGCGGCACGGCAATGATGAACGCGCTGTCGGGTCCTGCCGCAACAACCGCATTGGCGCCAACCGTGAACGCAAAACCTTCAAGTGCCGCTCCGGTTGGCGGAGACGGTTACGTTGCACCGTGGATCGATTCCAATGAGTGCACCGCCTGCGACGAGTGCATCAAGATTAATCCGAAAATATTTGCCTACAACGAGAAGAAAAAAGCCTATATCAAGGATGCGCGGGGCGGCCCATACAAGGACCTGGTCCGCGCTGCCGAAAAATGCACCGCACAAGTGATTCATCCCGGATTGCCCGCCGACCATTCGGAAAGCGGCATAGACAAACTCATTAAACGCGCACAGAAATTCCAGTGATACGGCGACGAATGTAACTGCGAGACGAACGCGAGCACGGCAATGCCGATACCGGTACTACATATCAGGAAAACTTTCTCACACGGCATCTATCCGCCGGAAGAGAAGGGGGCGACCTGTTCCTTGCCTATTCGCCGGCTGCCCTTTGCCCCCGAGTTGATTGTTCCGCTCTCGCAGCACACCGGCGCGCCTGCGGTACCCTGCGTTTCGGAAGGCGTGGAGGTCGTGCGCGGCGAGCCAATCGCGCAACCGGGTGGATTTGTTTCCGTACCGATGCACGCGCCTGGGACCGGCACAGTTTTGCGAATCGATCGGGTGCGCAGCGCGAAGGGTGACATGGTTCGCTCGATCATCATTCGCACCTACTCCGGCGCGAGCCAGGAAATACTCTACGGTGCCCCGCAAGATGTCGAATCCATGACACCCGACGAACTGGTCAATGCGGTTCAGCAGACGGGGGTCGTTGGGCTTGGCGGTGCCGCGTTTCCAACGCATGTGAAACTGAAAGTTCCAGCGGGCAAGAGAATCGACACGGTGATCGTGAATGGCTGCGAATGCGAACCTTATCTCACGACGGATCATAGAGTCATGCTGGAGTACGCGGACCAGATCCACGAAGGCATTCGTGTTGTGCAGAAAGCCGTCGGCGCGGAGCGCGCGATTATCGCCGTAGAAGACAACAAACTGGACGCCGCGGAAGCCTTGCGCGTTTCACCGCGAGCCGCACAGACAACTTCTGTCGTGGTCCTGAAAACACACTACCCGCAAGGCGCGGAGAAAATGCTCGTCAAGCTGGTCCTGAATCATGAAGTGCCGTCGGGAGGTTTGCCATCGGACGTAGGTGCGGCAGTCTTTAACGTAGCAACACTCGCGCAAATCGGCGATCTCTTGCCGCGAAGCCAGGGTCTGATCGAACGCGTCGTCACTATTGCCGGCGATGGCGTCGCCCACCCGGGAAATTATTTGATGGCGCTGGGGACGCCTCTTCGCTTCGCGCTTGAACACGCCGGCCTGAAGCCCGGCGCCTGCGAAGTCATTCTCGGCGGACCC
>CALEZK010000300.1 GCA_937928585.1 uncultured bacterium
GAAGAGATTAAGATGACCATGTATCGCGCGGCACAACGTTCGCAGATTGTGAACGCCCTGGCGAATGCGGCGCGAAATGGCAAGCGCGTTTTCGTGTCCATCGAGTTGCAGGCGCGATTCGACGAACAGCACAACATCAAGATATCCGAGTTCCTTACGGAGTCCGGCGCGCAGGTGTGTTATGGCGTGCCGCCGATGAAGACGCACGCGAAACTCATGCTGATCAAGCGCAGAGGCGGATCCATAGCCGGCTTCTCCACCGGCAATTTCAACGAATCCACCGGTAAACTGTATGTCGACTGCATGTTGTTCACCGCCGACAAGCGTCTGACCGAAGAAGCCGAAGGCGTATTCGAATTCCTGGATCGCGCGTCGAAAATGCATACCGTTTCCGAGCCGAAGTTCAAACACCTGATGGTATCGCCGTTCACGGCACGGCGCATGATTACCAAGTTCATTGCTCGAGAAAAGGAGAAGGGTCCGGACGGGTATATCTGCATGAAGGTGAACCATCTCACGGACACCAAGATCATCGACAAGATCCGCGAGGCGGCGGATGCCGGCGTGCAGATGCACCTGATCGTGCGCACCACCTACGCCATGTTGCCGCACCCGAACATCCGCGCGATTTCGATACTCGACCGCTACCTTGAGCATCAACGCATTTTCATTTTCGGTCGCGGTGAAAACCGCCGCGTCTACATGAGTTCTTCAGACCTGATGGAGCGCAACCTCGATTGGCGTGTCGAAGTCGCTTTCCCGATCTACGACCCGCACCTGATGCAGGAAGTTGTCGATGTTGTCGCCTTGCAGGTGGCCGACACCTACAAGGCGCGCGAGCTGGACGAATTTCAGGCGAACAAATACGTCGTGAACGGTTCGGGTGCGCACCAGGCGCAGGTCGAAACCTACCAATACTATCGGGACCTCGCAGAGCGGGCCGTGAGTTCCGCGGCCGATGATCATTCGCGCAATTGAGTTCGCTTTCCTTTTTGTAGGCCTGCCCACCGCATATTGGCTGCGATGGATCGCCTTGCCGATGATCCCCTTTCTCATTCTCGTGACGCTCGTTTGTGTGGCCATTCTTCTCCGTGACAAAACGTTCGATCGCGCAAGTCTGTGGAATGCCGGCGCCGTCCGCGCGGGTTTGCCGCGTGTGATCGCCCTGTTCTGTGTCGCCGCATGCGGGATAGGCGCGTTGGTGGCCGTGCTCGCGCCGGATACCTTGTTCGCGCTGGTGAAGCGCTCCCCGCTCCTGTGGGCGATGATAATGGTCCTCTATCCCTTGTTTTCCGTATACCCGCAGGAGCTTGTCTATCGCGCCTTTTTCGCCCACCGCTATAGCGCGCTCTTCTCCAATACCATGGTCCGGATACTCGCCAGCTCGCTTGCCTTTGGATACATGCACATCGTGTTTCGCAACGAGATTGCCGTCGTCATGACCCTGATCGGCGGCGCGATCTTTGCCTATACCTACGAACGCTCAAAGTCTGCCCTGTTGGTCTCCATCGAGCATGCGCTGTACGGTTGCTTTATATTCACCATCGGACTTGGCGCGTATTTCTACGGCGGCGCGGTCCGTTAAATCTATGGGAGAAGCAAATACATGCGGTTAGTCCTTATGTTTTTGATTGCCTGCGCTGTAGCGGGCGCGCAGGAGTATTCGCGCGTGACTGTCGTGCTGGACGACAATGCTTCCGCGATGGAGAAGCGCTATGCCGGGATATTTGCGCGCCGCGTGAACAAGTTCAGTAAGGCCACCGTTACCGTAGGCCAGCCCGCGAAGAAACCCGGCGAGATCGTCGTTCATCTCGGTGTAATCGAAAACCGCAGCGATATTGCCGCCGCAATGCACAAGGCCCGCATAGGCGTGCCGACAGATCGTGATCCCGGCCCGGAGGGATTCGCAATCTACAGGAAGGGGGGCGAAATTTTCGCCGGCGCTGTCGATACGCGCGGCGTGCTGTATGCCGTAGGCGCGCTGATCCGGCAAATCACGTTTCACGAGCAGTCCGTCACATTTCCAGAAGAAATCGCGCTTTGGTCCGCCCCCGCGTTTGAAGTGCGCGGCATCATGGTGAGCCAAGGTCACACAATTACGGAGCTTACGCATTCGCGAAAGTGGACGCAGGCGGATTGGGAAGAGGCCGTGCTGGATTACGTGCTCGCCGGCGCGAATGCCATCAGCATGGGATACTCGATTCGCGAGGGAGAGCCACAGTACGACTTCGTGAGAAGTTTGGGCATCAAAACGCTCGTGAGCTGGTATCCCAACATGGGCAACTCAAATCCCGAGTGGGAAGCCGTCGAAGCCATCGGCAGACCGGGCTACTACTGCATTTCCATCCCCGCGGCGCGCGCGCAGATCGTAGAGCGGTTCGAAGCGCAGTTTCGCGACATGCCGCACATGGATTACGTGCGGTTCTACTCCGGCGACGGTGGCGGCTGCGAATGCGATGATTGCGATCCATTCGGAGCGAAATACATCGCGTTGTGCCATGAACTCGCCGCGATCGTCGGCAAGTACCATCCGGACGCCGAGGTTTTCGCCACGAATCAAAAGCTCGACAATGCCGGCGACCTCGCCATATTCGATTACTTGCGGAAACATCCCGATTGGCTTCGCGGGTTCGGGTTTGGTCCCGGATCCAATGCCATGGGATGGATGCCGGGCCGGCGACAAGATCATCGCATGGATTTGTTTCGCTATCCGGCTTTTGGATCGATGGATCGATACCTCCGCGAGATCATTCATGAGCTGCCGCCGACTGTAGACCTTGTGTTCTATACCGATATCACGCACTGGGTGTATTCGCAGTACGGGCTGATGGATCACGAAATCATCGCCGACCGGAATCACGATGTGCCGCCGCGCAACGATCGCGCGCTGTACACCATGCGACCCGACCCCAATCTCGTGCAGGTCTACAATCGACGCACATTCCACGCGCGCCCCCGCGCCTACTACAACGCGTTCCAGCAGACGCAACGCTATGGGATCGGCGACGCAATCTACTCCGAAGGCCACCACGATCATTTCAACCAGTGGATGTGGATGCGCTTGTTGTGGAACCCGAATGTGAGCGTCGAAAGCCTGATCGCCGAGTACGCCCTTGAGTCGTTCGGTCCTGACGCCGCACCGTTGATGGAGCGCGCGATTATGCAGATGGAGACCAACCTTTCCGCGCCGATACTGCGCAATGGCGGAATCGACGCGCAGTTGCTGTTGTTGCGCGAGGCGCGTCCGCTAATTCCCGCCAACCGGATGGAAAAAGACTACCTCTGGCGCCAGTACATGCAGAAGGCGCTCGTCGACAAGTACATTCAACTGCGGGTCGCGCGCCAAACGGATTTGTACGCGGGAGTCGTAAAGGCAATCGAGGCGGAGATCGACACTAACGCGGCCGCGCTCGCCGAACGGTGCAATGCAATGCTCGCCGAGGCGCCGGAATCGGAAGAGATGCTCGCCATCAAAGTCGATGCGGACGCGCTCGGCAAAGAGAGTGACGCAATATACGGCGTTCGCAACGAAGGTCTGTTCAACTTGGACCAGGACTTTGTTGGTCTCGGCTGGGTGCGACAACAGGTCGCGCGCGCGCTGACCGAGTCCGGAGAAACACAACGCGAAACGCTTCGCCAAATCGCGCGGTACGAAGATCCAGGCGAAGGCGGGTTCTATGATGACGCCGGCGATCCCGCGCGGTCACCGCGCCTCGTGCAGGGATGGCCGTATGGTGAAAGCGGTTTTGCGGGTGCAAACCGTCCTTCGCAACGCACCGCTGCATTTACCACCGACGAAGAGCAGGGCGTGACGTTTGAGTACCACGATCTTGATCCCGGCGCAACCTATCGCGTGCGCGTTACCCTCGTCAGGCCGAGGTTCCTGCCGAGATTCGCAAAGTTTCAGCATCAGAAAACCCAATCGATCTACGCGGATGACGCACTACTCGTTCAGGACGTCGAATTACCCGAGTTTGAATCGAAGTTTTTTGAATATGACGTGCCGCAAGAAGCGACCAAAGATGGACACTTGCTGCTTCGGTTCATGAAATCCGCGGGTGTTGGTGAGGGACCGCGACCTGATGTTACCGTCTGGCGGAACACCGGCGGCTGGGGCACGCTGGTCTCGGAAGTCTGGCTGATGAAGCAATAACAGCGGCGCGACGCAGCGGCAGAATTTTGCATGAACAACCCGCAAACTGAACTGTATGCAGTGCTCAAGCGTTATTGGGGCTATGACTCGTTTAGGCCCATGCAGCGTGACGCCATCGATTGCGCGTTGACGAACCGCGACTCAGTTGTCGTGCTACCCACGGGCGGCGGGAAGTCGCTGTGCTTTCAAGTGCCCGCACTGATGATGCCCGGCATCGCGCTTGTGGTGTCCCCGTTAATCTCGTTGATGAAGGATCAGGTTGATGCCCTGAAAGCCGCGGGCGCGCCTGCCGAATGCATTCACAGCGGGATGACCCTCTCCGAGCGGCGCGAAGTGGATCGCTCGGTGAAAGAGGGCCGCGCGAAGTTGCTCTACGTTTCTCCCGAGCGGCTCGCGCAATCCGCCTTTGTCGACTATCTTCGTTCCGCGGGAGTTTCGTTCGTCGCGATTGATGAAGCCCACTGCATCAGCCAGTGGGGGCACGATTTTCGGCCGGAGTACCGGCAATTGCGCGCGCTCCGCGAAGCCTTTCCCGGCGCGGCGCTGCACGCGTATACCGCCACCGCAACGCCGCAGGTGCGCGACGACATCGTCCAGGAGTTGTCGCTGAAGGATCCGCGCGTAATGGTCGGCTCGTTCGACCGGCCCAACCTATTCTATCGCGTGATACGCCGGTCGTCCCTGCTCGATCAGGTGCGGGCCGTCGTGGATCGATACCGCGGCGAAACCGGCATAGTCTATTGCCTGAGCCGCAAGAACGTCGATGAGATGAGCAGCGACTTGCGCGCGCTCGGGTACAACGCGCTGCCCTATCACGCGGGCATGGATGACGCCAGCCGCAAACGCAATCAGGACGCCTTCGCGCGCGATGAGGCCAATATAATCGTCGCCACCATCGCCTTCGGCATGGGAATTGACAAATCGAACGTGCGATTCGTGATCCACGCCGGCCTCCCCAAATCCATCGAGCATTTCCAGCAGGAAACCGGCCGCGCAGGGCGCGATGGTTTGCCCTCCGAATGCTGGTTGTTCTACACCACCGCCGATTTCATGATGTGGAAGCGCATGACGGAGAAATCGGAAGGGGAGGCCGCCGCCGTTGCGATTGGAAAGCTGAATGACATGCTTCAGTTCGCTTCGAGCATGCAGTGCCGGCGGCGCGCGCTGCTCGAGTATTTTGGCGAGATGTACGCGCGCCCGAAGTGTGACGCCTGCGACGTGTGCAACACGGAACTGGAATCACACGCGGACGCAGGCAAAATCGCGCGCGCAATTTTGGAATGCGTGGGCCACCTGGGCGATTATGCAGGCCCTACCTATACCGCGCAGGTACTCTCCGGTTCGCGCGAAGAACGCATAGTCCGCAGCCGCGCCACGGCGCTTTCATCATACGGCGCATTGCGCGATGAATCCGTGCAGAATATCCGAAATTGGATCGAACAACTTGTAGCACAGGAGTATCTCCTCAAGCGCGGCGAGTACAATATTCTATCACCGGGCCCTCAGCTCGCAGACGACCCCACTCTCGAATGCGCGATAATCGGCACTGCAAACGCGCCCGCCAAGAAAGTTCGCAAATCCGCGACGGCGCCACTGTCGACGATTGACCAAGAGCTTTTTGACGAACTGCGCGCGCTCCGCAAACGCACCGCTGACAGTCGCGGCGTCGCGGCCTTCCTGATTCTCAGCGATGCGAGCTTGAATGATATGGCGCGAAAAAAGCCGACATCCTTGCAGGCGTTTCGCCAGATTCACGGCATCGGCGAACGAAAGGCGGCGGATTTCGGCGAAGCCTTCACCGCGGTCATCCGCGCTTACTGCGATACGAACGGCTTGCGGACTTTGGTGCCGGATTCGGAGTCAAAACCCGCCGCGCGCGCCGCAAAACCGCGCGCGCAGGACGCCGCGAATCAGATGTTCGCAGAACGACGATCGATCGAGGATGTGATGGAAGCCTTGCAACGCGCGCGTGCAACGGTCGAAGGATATTTTGCGGAGTACTTGGAAGGATCAGGAATCACCGATCCCGAGCCTTGGGCAACTGTGGAAACCCTGGAGAAAGTGCGCGCGGCAGTCGGCAGCGCGGAGGATGGACGCCTCAAGCCGATCCATGAAGCACTGAATGGCGAAGTTCCCTATACCGAAATTCGAGTCTGCCTCGCCTGCATTCGGAATGGGGGATAGACTGCGTAGCTGCAACACGCGTTCTGCTTTCGAGTCTGTTGCAAGGACAAGTGACGCAATGTCGCTGACCAGAAAGCCTTCGCGTTTTACGCTACGGTGCGCAGATGCAGCATGTCAATTTCCGGGTAGTTTTGAAAATCGGAATCAAACGTGACTAGCCGGTATCCACTAGCCGCCGCAAACGCGGCGAGGTAGGCGTCGGTCCACTCGCCGCCACGGATTGCGCGATCGTCGGACCAGCGGTCCAGCCAATCGTCAATTCCTAGCGGTTCATCGAAGAAGCGAACGGAGGGTTTCGTAATCCAAGTGCGCAAAAGTCTCCAAGCTTCGTTGGTGGTGAGTACCTTGCTGCCGAGAATACGACGGTTGGTCAGATAGCGGAGAAGAGCAAGTGCGGTAACGCGACAGAATAGCAGTTCCTCGTCCGCTTCCTCGTTCCAGTATTTCCGCGCGCGGGCATGGTGCACATGGCCGGGAGCACTTAATGCAATCCAAACGTTGGCATCAAGAAGATCGGCCATAGCGTTCCTCGTCTTCCTCTTCCTCTATACGCCGAAGCTCCGCGGGGGACAAGTAAGGGATCGATACACCTTTCAGCGCTTCGAAAACTGGGAGGGGATCGCGCCGACCAGTCTTCGCTGAGTGGATTGCCTGATCTTGCTCCAAACCCGTTTCGATGAATTGCTTCAGCGCATCGCGCATGGGAACGCCGTTTAGCGCCGCATGCGCTTTCAGGCGTCGGTATAGGTCATCTGGTAAATCAAATGTAGTTCGCATAAATATGTTATAGCATATTTATGCCTAGTTGGCAATTTGTATACGATAGTTGTCGTAACTTATTTATTTTAATACACTTGGGCCGTTTCGGCCCATCTTGTCAAAGGGCAGGCCCTTAATACCCTTGGCGAAAGCGGGGGATTCCGGCTTCAGTCGGTAGTCATGCTTGGCAGGGTCGACAAACATGGGATCGCCTTCCGTGAAGTTGTCTTTGATCTCCAGATACGGGGTTTCTTCGGTGAGTCCGTCGATGAGATCGAGGAAATTGTCGCCGACGTTGATGTTATGGATGACGCGATTGCCCTTGGCCAGGACCGGCTCGTCATTGAGCAGCGTTTTCAATTCGGGATACTTGTCCGTGTAGGGCGGTTGATCGCCATTCACCGCCTTCATGCGATCGAACAGCGTCGGTGTTTCGCCGTTGAAATAGTTCTTCGCCCAGCCGAGCCCGCGCTGATCGATGTGGACGCCGGTGCCGCAGTTCACAAAGATGTTGTTGTCGATGATGTTGTCGCGTCCGCCGCCCACGAGCACGCCGCGCCGCGCGCCCTGGCAGATGTTGCCGTACACCATCACGCCGCTCGTCCAGTCATCGAGATAAATCGCCTGCACATCGCCATTGCCCATCTGGTGCATGAAGTTGTAGCGCACGATGTTGCCGCGCTGCGTCCAGTCGCGGCCCATGTAAAACGCGCCGGCGTCGTGCGTTTCCATGCAAACGTGATGGACCTCGTTGTATTCGATCACATGATCGTTGCCGCCGAGGCCGATCGCCATGTGCGGCGCGTTGTAGATGTGGTTGTTCGTGACCGTGTTGCCAACGCCTTCGACATGCACGGCCGCCGTGTAGGTTCGCGCGCGGCGTCCGTAGTCGTGGATTTCGTTGTTGTGCGCGAAAAGGCGCGCTGGGGTTAGCGTGTTGGGATCGCCGCCTGAAATAGAAACCCCGCCAGCGCCTAGGTTGTACATCACGCAGTTTGTGACGCCGCTGTCCGCGCTTCCGCCAATGCTAATGCCGCCATCGCCGAGATTGGCAAAGGTACAATCTTCAAAACGGACGTGATTGGCGTTGCTCACGGCAGCGCCCTGCCCGCGCGTATATTCGATCCGAAATCCGCGAATGGTGATGTAGTTCGCGTTTTCTATTTTGAATACCGGCTCTTCGATGAGCGAAACGTGCAACGGAACGTTCTGATGCGGCGGCCATACATAAAGCACGCCGTTCGCGCGATCGACATAGTACTCGCCGGGTTGGTCGAGTTCTTCGAGTACGTTAAGTACGTAATAGCGCGCGCCTTCTTTATATCCGTAGACCCCATGCGGCGCGACGGTCGCAATCTCTTTTGTTTTTGCATTAATCGACGCGACTTTCTCGCTCGAATCCGCCCAATCCCAAGTCCAATACCCATGCACCCAGATATCGTCATGAAACTTCCACGAATTCGGGCGATCCCCTTCATATGTGAACTTGCCGCCGTCCTTGCCCGCAGGCACCGCGGCGATTTTCGCCCAGCCGTCGTTGGGCCAACGCGCAAGCGTCAGCGGCTTACCGTCTGCAAAGACTTCGAGCGCGGCGATACCCGCGCCCATGCCGAAGCCGATGCGTTTTAGCGTGCCGTACTCGGTGATTCCCGCGGCTTTGAGGTCGCACGCGAAAACATTTGCGCGCACATCTTCGGAGGCGAGCCTGTCTGCGATGTCTTTTGGAACAGGACCAAACGAGCGCAACTTCTTGCCGCCACTGAGCACTGCGGGCGTGGTCCCGTACGCGGTATAGACAATCGGCATTTCCTCCGAGCCACCGTCTTCGGGGCCGAGTGTAAAGGAACTGGTGCGGGCATAGTCCGCGCCGCCAATCACGCGAATCTCGAGGGCGCCCGGTGTTAGTCGCGCAGTCTTTCGCAATTCGCGAAGTGCATCGCGCGCCCGCTCCAGCGTTGCGACAGGCCCATCTGTCTTATCCGCGTTGGGCGAATCAAGGGTCCCGCTCCACGCGTCGTTACCGTTGGGCGCAACGTACAACACGATCGATGGCCCTGCTGCATGCGCGGTGAACACACACAGGAGCGCGCACCATAATGCGACTAACCGCATCGGCTATACCTCTACCAATTCATAACCCTTGCGATAATCCCGCGTGAAGAGTTTGTTCGCTTCATCGTCTCCGATGCATTCGACTTTTTCGGTGTCCAGAACGAGGCGACGGCCCACGCGCGTGGCGACATTGCCAAGCAGCGACAGTTGCGACGAGATCGCGCCTTCAGAAATCGGCGCATTGAGCTTTGATGGGTCATTCTCCTTGACGCAGTCAAGGAAATTACGAACATTTGCGGAAAGATCCGGGCCGGAGCCAAAGAGTTTTGGTTCTTCCTTGTGCAGTTTGACGGTTGTGCCATGGCGCCCAACTTCGATAGTGCCCTTGTCGCCGTAATACACGACGCCGTTGTCGTGCCCTTCCAGCAGATACTCCGTCCACAGGCGCATTTCATAAATCAGATAGCATTCGTCGTACTCGTAAGTGACAACCTGCGTGTCCGGTGTTTCATGATCGTCGTCATAGAACAATTGCCCTCCGGATGCGCTGACCGCCTTCGGCAGTCCGACGCCAAGGCCCCAACGCGCGACGTCGATCTGATGCACGCCATCGTTGCCGATGTCGCCCGTGCCGTAATCCCAGTGCCAATGCCAGTTGTAGTGAAAACGGTTTTCCGAAAACGGACGCACCGGCGCAGGGCCCAGCCACATGTCGTAGTTCACGCCCGCGGGGGGCTCACTGTCCGGTTTCCGTCCGATGGATGGACGAAACTGATGGTTGATGGCTTTGGCGACGCGCACCTTGCCGATAACGCCGTCGCGCAACATCTGCACGGCCTCTTTGGTAGAAGGCGTGCTGCGGTACTGCGTCCCGTGCTGTACGCAGAGCCCCGTCTTTTTCTGTGCCTCAGCGAGGAGGACGCCTTCTTTCATGTTGTGGCAACAAGGCTTCTCGACGTACACGTGCATGCCCGCCTTCAGCGCAGCCAGGGCCACCGGCGTGTGCCAGTGATCCGGCGTGCCGATGCTCACGCTGTGGATTGACTTGTCCGCAAGCAGCTCGCGGAAGTCTTCATAGGCTTTGCACGGCGCTTTTTCGGAAAGGGCTTTTGCAATCTGGTCACGACGTTCGGCGTGCACGTCGGCAATTGCAACGACCTCGCAGTCTTCCATGGATGAAAAAACTCTCGCGTGATTTCCGCCCTGACCGCCCGTGCCGATCACGGCATGGCGCACCTTCTCGCCGGTCGCCGCAAACGCCGAACCCAGGATGGTGTGCGTAGCCGCCAACGCGCCCGAAGTCTGAATGAATGAACGTCGCGATATCGGTTGCATGAAACAGTGCTCCTTGCGAGTAGGTTTGCCCAGAAACAGCCTTATTAAACTATACGGCAAATCCCGGCAAAACCGCCATACCCCAAGCCACCAGAATGAATTCACCGATTCTTATGATAAACGTTTGGCAAATTCCGAGTCGTTATTGCTACTATCTGAAAGCGTGTATCGCAAGTTGCAGTTGAAACTTACAATTGTAGTTTTACAGTTACCTTAGGAGAGTTTGTTAAATGGCAGCTAAAGCAAAATCGACCAGAAAACGCGGCAAGCGCCGCAGCGAAGAGCAGGTGCAGCAATTGCTCGGCCAGCTCGAATCATTGCGAAACAGTGGCGAACCGCTGATGAAAGCGCTTTCCAAACTGGGGATTTCGTACAGCAACTATAACTACTGGCTGAAGAAAATCGGCGGTGGAAAGAAGACCGGTAAGCGTGGTCGTCCCGCGGGCGGCGCGAAGGGTGTGCTTGGTTTGTTGGACGAAATGAAGGCGAATCGCGCAGAACGCGATCAGCACGAGAAAGCGATTAGCGCGCTCGACGCAAAGTTCAGCCAGTTGAAAAAGAGACTCGGGAGCAACTAGCCCGCAAGGCAGTTCTGTCGAAGTTCCATTCTTTCGTCCGCTTCGTAACGCAACGCGTTACGAAGCGGTTTTTCCTTCCCGTTCCCAGGCGGCAACCGTCCTTGCGCGTCGTACTGCCTGGTCTGCCTTCACGCGCGGCAACCACGAATCAATCGAAGCGCCCTCCGGCAGCATCGCGGCCAGAAATGGCGTCAGATGCGCGTCGCCGCAGCGATCCAGGAACGAATCATATAACTGGACAAGCGCAAGCAATCTTTTTTCATCCGTATACGGCGTGTGCAAGACAACGCCGTCGAGATCGATGAAGTAAAAAACGATTCCGTCCCGCGTCAGAATATTCTTTCCCGCCAAGTCCGTATGAACGGCGCCCGAAGCAACGAAAGCGTTAACCGCAGCCGCCAGCCGGGCCAGGAAATCGTGCAGTTGCCTTTCCCCATTCACGCCGGCCAGCAGTGTGTCCGCGAATCGTTCCACGTCGACGCAATCCGGCAGATATTCAAGGATGGTCACATGTCTCACGATGATTCCGGCGAGGCTCCACTCGACATGTGCCAGCGGTCGGGGCGCGGGAATGTTGTGCGCGGCGAGATGAAGCGCGGCGTGCCACCCACGCCGGTATCGCGCGCGCTGCGCGGTATGCCGTGCCGTCTGTACGATCAAATTGCCTTCGCTCGACTTGGCGATAACCGTGCCGATGCGTCGCGTCTGCGACTTCGCATTACGCTTCAACACCTCGCCACTTTCGGCGAGCAGCGACAGCAGACGGTCTATAGGCACATCCGCCCGTCGCCAAATGTTCAGGAAACCATGGCGACTGCGCACCGTCTCTGGGTATTCAGACGGCATCGTCACCGGGCCGTCCCTGAAACGCGCTCGATACCTGACCTTTCGCTTGATACAGGCTTTCAAGCCAGGAAGGAATTGTAACTGCGCCGTACCCTTGGCGGACGCGCTCGAAATCGGAATAACGCAGGCCGCGTTTGACGAACGATCTGCGCAACCGCAACAGATTCCGCGCGCGATCAATCTCGGTCACATCGCCAACGCGCGCATTGTCGAAATCGATGAAGCACACGTCGCGCAGGTTGCCGCGCGCTACCAGCAGATTGCCTACATGCAAGTCCGCATGATAAACCCCCAGGTCGTGCATCGTTCGCGTCAATTTTCCGATAGACTGAAGAACACTTTCCTTGTCCCCGGCAGTTGTCGAAAGATACTCGGAAAGCGGAATCGCATCGACTTCGCGCGTGGCGATCGCGCCGCGAAACATCCCGGATGCACGCGACCAAACGACCCCCATCGGTTCGGGCACCGGAAAGCCCGCCTCGCGAAGACGAAGCAGCACGTCCCACTCATGCAGCGGACGGTTCGTGAGAAAGCTCTCGCGCAGCACGCGTTGCATTGCGCCGCCGCGCCGGTACTCGCGAAGAATCGCGTTTCCGTCTTCAAGCGGGAAGCGATACAACGCGCCGCGGCCCATTGCGGACACCGGCGCGCAGTCCGCGCGATCCAGCAAGGCAGGAATGATGCGGGACTGCGCCGCGCGCAGCGCGAACCCATTGTGATTCAACCGTTCAAACGCGCAGTATCGGGTGTGGCACGCGGCATCCATGGCCACGCGATTACGCGCTCATCGCCGGTGCGGGTTCCGGTTGCGGCGGCGTCGGCGGTCGCAGCCCGCCAGTGAAAACGCGAATAGCCTCGATAAGCACAAGCGCCGCCAAACCCACCAATACCAACGCAACCCACGGCACCGGTTCTTTTGGGATGCCCTTCAATGCCCACTCCGGCGTGAAGAACCCCGCGCGCGCGAACCGCAACAGCGCCCACGTGCTCATGACGTACATGACCACCGTAGGGATTCCCGCGACCCACCAAACCCAATTCGCGCGATAGGTGCGCCACAACCAGACCGTTACGCCTAACAGCGTCAGCGCGGCCAGCAGTTGATTGCTCGCGCCAAACAGGTTCCAGAATGTGCGCCACGCCGGAATTGTCTTACCCGTGGGATCCGTCGATGTTTGCACGAGAAATATCAATGGCGTTCCCGCGGTCAACGCGGTTGAAACCCAGCGCCCCGCAGTTCCCTTCATGCCCGTCAGTTCCTGAATGATGTAGCGCCCAAGACGTGTGCACACGTCAAGCGTGTCGTACACAAACGTGGTGAATGCCAGCAGGCCAAACGAAATCGCGAAAGAAGCGGGAATGCCAATGTTGCCGAGAAACGAACCAATTCCCTGCGCATAAATATAGTTGGGCTTTCCCTGCAATCCCGCTGCCGCTTCGCGGGTCAGCATCATCACGCAGCACAGCGAAACAACCGCCACCATCGCCTCCAGCAACATCGAACCATATCCGATCACTTTCGCGTCGGTTTCCTTGCGCAACTGTTTGGAGGTAGTGCCCGATGCGATGATTGAATGAAAGCCCGAACATGCCCCACACGCAATCGTGATGAAAAGAATGGGCGCGATGGGATCACCGTTGGCCGAAGACCAGCCAATGAACGCCGGGTACTCGGCCGTCTCGCCGCTCAACAGCAAGCCCAGCAAGCCGCCGCCCAGCGCAACGTAGAGGAAGTAGCCGCCGAGATGCCCGCGCGGTTGTAACAACATCCACACCGGCACAATGCTCGCCACAAAGCAGTACACGAGCAACAGCACGCCCCAAATGCGCTGGGTCGACGCGTCACTCGCCCCGAGAATCTGCGCAAGGTCAAACGGCGCGTATTGCCCCACCCAAATCGCAACTCCCACCAGCGGAACGAAGATTACTGTCGCGGCATTCAGCGACAGTTTGGTAAAGCGCAACAAGATTCCCATAACGATAGGAAGGAGAAGGTACAGCAGCGAAGAAGTGGCCACGCCCCCGCCCGTCACCACCATGCCGTTCTCAAGCTCCTGCCTGCCAACGAACGATCCCGCGACGATATCGGTGAACGCAACGATGATATAAATCAGCGCGATCCAGATGAACACCAGAAACAAGATGTACGACCGTCGCGACATGTGCACCCGCACCACCTCGGCAATCGAACGCGCCTTGTGGCGGATCGACGCCACCAACGCCGTGATGTCATGCACGCCGCCAATGAAAATGCTGCCGATAAGTATCCACAGCAACGCGGGCAACCAACCAAACATTACCCCGGCAAGAATCGGCCCCACGATCGGACCCGCCGCGGCGATGGCGGAAAAATGCTGGCTCATCAGAAACTTGGGTTCAATCGGTGCGTAGTCAATGTCGTCCCGCATGGAAACAGCCGGGGTAATCGCGCCGTCATCCAGACGGAGCAAACGCGCCAAAACGTTCCCGTAGACGCGGTAGGCCGTCAGAAGACACACGGCGGACATTGCAATTACGACGATAAGATACATGAAAAAACCCTAGTCACTCCCAGGACCCCGATCCTAGCATGGCCAAAAACTTTGGACAAGGAAGGCCAGTCCCAGTAAAGCGCGAGCCAGTTTGGACAGCGCAAGCTCACGTGCACCTTGCTAGCACGAGCGTGCTTCCGATCCCCGCGCATCGCAAGCCCGCATGAAATGCTCGACTCTCCCGTTTTAATCGTGGTAGCGTGACATACGGGTGCCACCAACGAGTCTGCGGAGTCTTATGAATGGAAGTGAATTCTACCTATGCCGGATCTGTGTCGAAACCATTGGAAACAGAAATAACATGGCGCCATGCCATGAACTACGCCGCATCCATCGGCGACCACAACCCATGGTACTTTGACGACGAACGCGACGGCGGCATCATCGCGCCGCCCATGCTTGTTGTTGCCTTAACCTGGCCCTTCGGTGAAAGCGCCCGGCACTACTGGGACGAGAACCATTTCCCCCTCGATCTCCTCGTGCGGCAGGTGCACTACACCGAACAAATCGTGTTTGACAGACCGCTCCTCCCCGGCGACAAACTCACCATCACCGCGGATCTTCCCATGATCGTGCCGCACCGCGGTGGCACATACATGATTGTGCGCTGCACCGCGCGGGACGAGTCCGGCGAGCGCGTCTTTGTCGAATATGCCGGCACACTGCTGCGCGGCGTGCGCTGCACCGACAAAGGCACCACGCTGGATGCCCCGCCCGAGACCCCGAAGTTTCGCGGCGAAGGTGACCCGCTATGGGAAGAGGTCATTCCAATTTCGCCGGTCGCCGCGCATGTCTACGACGGATGCGCGAAGATTTTTAATCCAATCCACACTTCGCAGCAGTTCGCAAAATGGGTTGGCCTTCCCGGGATCATTCTGCACGGCTCGTGCACGCTCGCAATGGCCGTGATGGAAGCCATCAACCGGGAAGGCGGCGGCGATCCGCGCACGGTCCATCGGCTGAGCTGTCGCTTCACCGGAATGGTCATTCCCGGCACCGAGATAACCATTCGCGGGCTGGGCAAGCAACAGGAAGACGGCGCAAACCAGGTATTTTTCGAAGTGTTGAACGGCGAAAAACGCAAGGCAATTAGCGAAGGGTTCATAGAGTTTCGGAGTCGGTAAGCACTAAATTGCGCGCGCATGCGCGCAGAGTCGTTGGAGGGTGGTTTTTTCATGGGCAATCACACGCTAACGTGGCAGTACGTTAATCACTGGGCGAACAAGAAGCCGAACGCGGAAGCAATCGTCTTTGAAAACCAGCGCCTGTCCTATGCGCAATTTAACGAAGCGGTAGAGGACATCGCCCGCGCCTTCCTCGATGCCGGCGTCCAGCGCGGCGATCGCGTTGCGCTGCTCGCCATGGCGCGTCCCGAATTCCTGACCACCTTCATGGCCGCCAACAAAGTCGGCGCGATGTGGTTGGGCATCTCGCCCAAGTTCACGCTCCAGGAACTAAATTACATCGTCGGGGATTGCCAGCCAACGGTGCTCATTGCCCTGCGCGACTATCGCGGACGCGACCTCGGCCCTGAAATCGAGGCCCTCGCCCGCGAACATCCCACCATCAAGAAAGTGCTCGTTATCGGCGACGCCCCGGAAGGCACGGAGAATTTCAACGCGTACGTTTCCGTTCCGCGTCCCCATCTCGACGTGGCAATGGCGGAGCGCACAGCGACACTATCGCCCGATGACAACGCGTTGCTCCTGTACACCTCCGGATCCAGCGGAAAACCGAAAGGCGTGGTGCATACGCATCGCAGCATTCTCTCCAACGTCGAAGTGCAGCGCCAATACCTCGACATGCACGAAGAAATTCGATGCCTTCTCCACTTTCCGATTAACCACATCGCCGCCGCCACGGAAATCGGCTACGCCTGCGTGTATTCCGGCGGCGCCTGCGTGATGATGGATCAGTTTGATGCCGCGCACACGCTCAGAATCGTGGAAGAAGAGCGCATCACCTTTTTCGGACAAGTACCCGCGATGTTTCTGCTTCAGTTCGGATTGCCGCAGTTTCCGCAAACCGATTTCTCCAGTGTCTCCAATTTCATGTGGGGCGGCTCGACCGCGCCCAAGCTCGTGCTCGACGTGTTGGAGCGACTGGCAAAACCAAAGGGCGCGCGCTTGGCGACGGGCTATGGCGCAACCGAAATGTGCGGCTTCGTCACGTATACCGACCCGGACGATTCGATGGAGATACTGCTAACGACCGTCGGAAAAACCGCCCCGCAGTTTGAAATTCGAATCGTCGACAACGACAGGCGCGAGGTGCCGCGCGGCGAAATCGGCGAAGTTGCCGTGCGTGGCGAAACGATCATGAAGGAATACTGGAACAGGCCGGACCTGACCGCGGCCGTGCTCGATGCGGACGGATGGTACTACTCCGGCGATCTCGCGCGAATGGATGAGAAAGGCTACATCCAGATCTCCGGACGCAAATCGGAAATGTACAAGACCGGCGGCGAGAACGTGTTTCCGCGAGAAGTGGAAGATGTCATCGAAAAGTTTCCCGGCGTGCTCATGGCCGCGGTCATCGGTGTGCGCCACGAAATGTTCGACGAAGTGGGCCATGCGTTTGTGATGCCGCATCCCGGGCAGTCTCCCGACACGCACGCGATTCTCGCGCATTGCCGGGACAATCTGGCGAATTTCAAAGTCCCGAAAAACATCGAAGTGCGGGCCATGCTTCCGCTCCTGCCGAATGGCAAGGTAAACAAGATGGTGTTAAAGTCGGAATTGCAAAAATCCTGACGCTCCCGCGAGGTGAATTAAATGCGCAAACACGAATTGATTGCCGCGATTTTCGGTATCCTCGCGTTGGGATGCGTGACGGTGCCGGAACAACCGGCAGCGCCCATCGACGAGACCCCCGCGGCCGCGGGCGAATGGGGATACCGGCCAGAATCGGGTTCAGTGCCCGCAATGAATCCGCCGGGGTTCACGTGGCGCCCACAAGCCAACGCAACGCGCTACGCGCTGCAGATTGCGCGGGATGAGAACTTCAAGTCCATCGTCTACGAGAATGCCGCGTGCGCTTGGAGCGCGCATTGCCCGCCGCAGGCGCTGGAACCCGGTGCGTATTTTTGGCGGTTCTCCGCAACACTTTCAGACGGCGCACGCACATCGTGGAGCACTGCGCGCGCGTTCACCGTCGACGCCGAGGCAGTCAATGCGCCGCAGCCAAGCCGGGATACGCTGTCCGCGAAACTGTCTGAAACAAATCCGCTCCTGTTCTTCAACAACAGCGACATCGAGAATCTGAAATCGCTTGCGCGCGGCGATCTTTCAAAACGCTGGAGCGGGCTCGTCGAAGACGCCGAGAAGATCCTCGCAAATCCTCCCGATATCACCGAGCCGCCCAAGTATCCCGAAGGCATGAAAAAAGGCGATGAAGGATGGAAGGAAATCTGGTGGGGCAATCGCGCCCGCGTCATCGCGGTGTCCGACAGCGCGGCAACGCTTGCATTCGTCTACCGCCTCGGCGGCGATGAAAAATATGCAAAGGCCGCGGGCGATCTGCTGCTTGCGTTGACGAAGTGGGACACAGAAGGATCGACGCAATATCAATACAACGACGAAGCGGCCATGCCTTTCCTCTACTACGTTTCGCGCGCATACTCCTGGGCCTATCCAGCGCTCAGCGATACGGACCGCGCAACCATTGCAGCGATGATGCGCGTGCGTGGCCGCCAATGTTACGACCACCTTCAGCGCGCGCCGCATCTGTGGAAGCCGTTCGGCAGCCACAGCAACCGCGCGTGGCACATGCTCGGCGAAACCGCCATCGCCTTCTATCACGACATTCCCGAAGCGCCGCATTGGCTCGACTACACCATGACTGTGATGTACACCACCTATCCCGTGTGGAGCGACGACGACGGCGGGTGGCACGAAGGAACCGGCTATTGGGCCAGCTACATCGACAAGTTTATCTGGTGGTCCACAATTGTAGACAGCGCGTTTGGAATCAAAGCGTTTGAGCGACCGTTTTTCCAGCGCACCGGCTATTACGGCATGTATCTCATTCCACCCGGTTCAGAAACCGGCGGCTTCGGAGACATGGCCCGCGATGTCTCTTCGAAGCGCAACGCGCCGCTCATTATGCAGCTTGCCGTAGGCGCGCAGAACCCGCATTGGTATTGGTACGCAAAGAAGGAACAGGCGTCCCTGGGTTCGGGGTACTTGGGTTTCATCTATGCCTCGCGCGCGCAGGATCTCAAATCGACACCGCCACGAGAGCTTCCCGCCTCCGCAAGTTTCAACGGCGTGGGCATTGCCGCGCTGAACACCAATTTAATGGACGGCACCAGGAATATTCAGGTGCTATTCAAAAGCAGTCCGCTTGGGCGTCAAAGTCATGGCTATAACGCGAACAACGCGTTTGTGCTCAACATAGGCGGCGAGGAAGCGCTCTCGCCGTCCGGCAAGCGCGATCTTCACGGCAGCAAACACCACACGCAATGGATGTGGCACAGCAAATCGGACAACGCCATTCTCGTCAACGGCGAAGGACAAATTAAGCACAGCCCCACCGCCAAGGGCCGAATCTCCGCATTCGAGACGACACCGCGATATGACGTCGTTGTGGGCGAGGCGGAGGAATCCTACGAAGGCCTCGAACGTTGGACACGCCGCGTCGTGTTTCTAAAGCCGAATCTTGTCGTCATTCACGACGTGCTGAAGGCAAAGGAACCATCGACTTTCGAATGGACACTGCACGCGCCAGCGAAGTTCGCCCTTGCCGGAAATGGCGCGACATGGAAGGGCAACGCGGGCGCAGTGCGCTTGTCGTTCATCGAGCCAGCGGGCCTCACAATCAGCCAATCCGATCAATTCGATCCGCCGCCCGCGCCGTGGTCGTCGATCAAGCTCACTGACTGGCACCTTACCGCATCCGCGCCGGAGAAGGTTGCGCAACGCGAGTTTCTCACGCTGATCGCGGCAGATCTCGGCACTGCGATTCCGGAAACGCCGAAGTATGCGGTGACACCCGCGGAGAACGGCGCGAGAACCATTGCGATAGAGACAGAGTCCGGCACCATCGTGATGACGCTGGGCGAAAACGTGTTCAAGGTCGGCGATAAAACGTATTGACGCGAAACGCGGTCGGCTTGCTGCATGGCCTAATTTCTACGGGGAGGATTCACCATGCGTTTTCTAGTGGTCGCGTTGCTTGCATTCTCCGCAACGCTTTCGGCATGCGCCGCGGATTGGTGGGACGATGCGTGGAAAGTCCGCCATCGAATCGATATTAACGCCGAATTGATTTCCGCAAACCTCGCCGACTTCCCGCTCGCCATCCGAATTCCCCGAAGCAGCGGAAATTTTTCCGTCGCAAAACCGGACGGCGCCGATGCGCGCGTTGTGGATCGCGACGGCAAGGTGCTTGACCATGAAATCGTCGCGTGGAGCGACGATGGAATCGAACTGTACGTACGCGTTCCCGAAATAAAGGCAGGCGTACCCGGTCAGCGGCTCTATCTTTACTACGGAAATCCCGACGCAACCGCGTTACCCGCTGCCGATGTATGGGACGACTCCTATCGCGCCGTCTTGCACCTCGACAAAGATTTGCAAGACGCCTCAGGCAATAACACATCGGTAACGCCGCAGGGCAGCGTGCAACTTGAACCCGGCGGCGCGAATTTCTCCACCGAACCCGGCTATCTCGCAATCGATAAAGCCGCGTTGCAAGGTCTCGGCGAACAGATTGTCATTACAGTTCGTTTTCGCGCTCTGGAAACTCCCGGTCTGCAAACACTTGCTTCGGGAAAGAAATCCGAAGGCCCCGACGAATGGTTTAACTTTGGACTCAAGACGCCGTCCATCGTTCACACCAACGCAACCAGCGGTGGCAAACAAGCGCCCGAGTTGAATGCCTCGGGAATCGCGCTCGGCGAATGGCACACCGCCGTCATCCGCTACGACGCGCGCACGAATTCGCGCACGCTGTGCATCGACGGAATGCTGTTCGAAAAAGACAGCTCGCTGCCGGGCCCCTTGAACATCGACGAACTTCGCATCGGCCGCGGTCTGCTGCACTTCGAGCCCTGGCAGTTTCATGGTACCATCGACGAAGTGCGTTTCGCGGTAGGGCCGCGATCCGACTCATGGTTAAAAGCGGAAGCGGGTTCCCTCGCCACCGTTCAGGCCTTTGCGCCGGTGAACGTCGCGCACGCATTTGGAGAGCCAGCGCCTCCGCCTGCGCCGTTCGCGTTGATCGCGCCAGCAGCCGAAATCGAATGGCGAAAGCGCGGGCCGGTGCGATTGCGTTGGTCGCCTTCTGCGGGCGCCGACTCCTACAGCGTGCACTTTACATGGTGCGTCGATCGTTCGTATATCGTAGGAACGAAAGCGACCACGAGCACCGAACTGATGCTGCACCCGGGTCTCACCCCTGTGAACGAAGAAAATACGAACACATTCTACCTGGATCTCGTCGGCAGCAACGGGCTTCTGAGGGATCGCACAGTCTCTTGGACCGTGTTTGCGGAATCCGCTTCGGGCAAGACAAAGGCCACCGAGGATCGCCTGCTTTTCTTCTACGATTGGGATCCAGCCGAAGTTTTGGCCCAACCCAGCACACCCAAAGCACGTCCCGTGATGGAAACGACGAACGTCGAATATAACCTCTATGGGTATCTCCGCGGGCGAATCCAGCATGCCATCGACGAGTACCTCATCAGCACGCCCGTAACAAGCCCTGCCATTCTCCAAGTGCTTCGCGATCGCGACAAGATACCCGTGCGCGATCCCCTCGTGCCTTGGGCAGGCGAGTTTGCGGGAAAATATCTCACCTCCGCGCAACTCACCTGGCGCCTCACGCGTGACGAAGTACTGCAGAAAACCATCGACGCATTCGTTGGAGCCCTGATTGCGTGCCAGCAGGAAGATGGCTATCTCGGCCCGTTTCCAGAATCGTCACGCATTACCGGCGGCAACTGGGACGTCTGGGGCCACTACCATTGCATGCTCGGCCTCATGCTCTACTACGAAGATACGCAATACGAACCCGCGCTCGATGCGTGCAAGAAGGCGGCGGATCTGCTCTTTGAAACCTTCGGCCCTGGCGGGCCCACGCTCACCAATGACGGCGGCGGCGGACAGATGAACATGGCCGTCTGCCACGGCCTCGTGCTGCTCTACAACAAGACCGGAATCACGCGATACCTCGATCTCGCGAACTACATCGTCCACGAGGCCTGGAACGAACCCGGCGCGGGCGGCTATCTCGTGGCCGCGCTTGCAGGCAAGCCAATCGTCGAGTTTCCTCAGCACCGATGGGAAGCGATACACGATTGGCAGGTCTTGCCCGAATTGTACTGGCTCACGGGCGACGAGCAATACAGGAAGGCCTTCGAACATATGTGGTGGAGCGCCGTCAAAGGCGATCGCCACAACACCGGCGGCCTTACGTCTGGAGAAGGCTTCACCGGTTCCCCGTTCAACACCGGTGCAATCGAGACGTGCTGCACCGTCGCATGGATTGCCATGTCGCTCGATATGCTGCGCCTCACCGGCGATTCGCAAGTTGCCGACGAGATTGAACTGAGCACATTGAACAGCGCACTCGGCGCGATTCCCCACGCCGGACGTTCCTGCGCCTATAACGTACCGATGAACGGCACAAGACTCTTCGGCGTTGAACTCCACTGGCAGGCGCCCAAGGGCGGGCCCGATCTGAATTGTTGTTCCGTCAACGCGAACCGTCCCCTTGGCATGATCGCGCAATGGGCACTCATGAAGAAGAACAATGGCCTCGCCGTGAATTTCTACGGTCACGCCTCCATGAAAGCGAAACTGGATTCCGGCAACACGGTCACCATCGGTCAAGATACCGAGTATCCGCGCGAAGGGAAAGTGACATTGAAATTGTCCGTGGAGAAACAAGAGACCTTTCCGATTCTACTTCGTATCCCGCGGTGGTCGACGAAATCGTCCTGTGTTGTGAATGACAAACGTGTCGACGCGGCAATCGTGCCCGGCACTTATCTGACGCTGGAACAGGAATGGAAGACGGGTGACGTCATCGAATTGGAACTCGATTTCACCCCGCACTTTCTCGAAGGCGGTGAATCGTTTGCGAATACCGTCTCGTTCTACCGCGGCCCGATTCTCTATGCGTATGACGCGCGCTACAACTCGCTGAACCCGGGCGAACTTCCCAAGTTTGACCCCGCGAACATGAACTTCAGTTTCGATACGCCGTTCGATACGCATCCAATTTCGCCATGGATTCTCGGATCGATCGAAGCAGCAGACGGAACGGCAATTAGCGTGGTCGACTTCTCCAGCGCGGGCCAAACCGGCAACCACTATGTAAGCTGGCTGCCGTCAACGGGAAGTCCGGAGCGGCAACTGCTCATAAAATAGCCCCGCGGGGCGCAGCAGCTCGTGCGGCGGCGGCATTTGGGTGTTCCGCGCCAAAACAGGTATCCTATGCGTTCCTCACGTTGGAATTGGGCATGGAACCTCAGCTTGCAATAAACGATCACGGCGTCACCGCCACGTCCCGGTCAAACGGCTCGTCCGTGCACGCCGAAGACCTCGCGTATCAGGAGTCAATCCTCCGCGATGTGTCGCGCACCTTCGCGCTTACCATTCCGCAACTGCCGGATCGCCTGCGAACAGTCGTAGGCAATGCGTACTTACTCTGCCGCATCGCTGACACCATAGAAGACTCGCCCGCGCTCACCATGGATCAGAAGCGCGCGTTCGGAAACGAGTTCGTTGCAATCGTGGAAGGTGGAAAACCAGTCGCCGACTATGGCGCGCGCCTTGCCGAAGCGCTCACGCAGGGCAGTCTCGAAGCCGAACGCGATCTGATTCGCAATATCGGCATCGTGATTCGCCTTACACATGGGTTTTCGCCGGAAGAACGCGCGGCCCTATCGCGCTGCGTGCGCATCATGGCCGGTGGCATGGAGGAGTTTCAGGAAGGCAATTTTGAACACGGCCTGCGCGATATCCCGCACCTCGATTCCTATTGCTACCACGTCGCGGGCGTCGTCGGCGAGATGCTCTGCGATTTGTTCTGCGCGCACGCGCCCGAAGCGGCACGGCAGCGGG
>CALEZK010000301.1 GCA_937928585.1 uncultured bacterium
TCAACCGCCCTTTCCCTCCCTTTGGGGTGCTTCACTTTTCAACCGCCGTTTACAGGGTTCGTCCTACTAGGAACTTCCTGGCTCGGAATTAGGCGAATGAGACGCCTATTGTTGATGAAAAATTCGCGTCCCCCGACGTAGTCTGGACCGGGATTGAGAACCTGAACAAACCCCGGAGAAAATGAGTCCACGATGCTCACGAGCAGCGGGGCTTGTGGTGTAGCGGTATATTGAAGATAGGTATGGTGGGGCAGTGCTTGGCGGAGTTCCATTAGCCGCCTATAAGTCTTGCTTTCTTGGCCCTGCCCAACTTCGGTGTTCAAGCTCGCTTGGTCGGCTTCATCGTCGATAATTAAGGTAGGTGCAGGAGCAACGGCTAGCGCACGAAGAAGTTCCGTGAGATTCTCAATGCGCTGATAGTGTTTGAGAACCGTAATAAGAACCGTTTTCTTGAAGTCCTCCGGAGTTCCGGGATCCCGCCAGTCTTCGAGTACGTCCCTGATTGCCTGAACTGTGGCTTCGTCATTTTCGGGGTTCTGAAGCGCAACCCATTTTCTGGCCCTGCGCGGTTCATCTAACCTCAGATCACGATTAATGCGCTTTGTTGACTGGTCGAGCAAAGGTGTGTTTGTTCCGGCCACTATGACCACCAAGGGGAAACCGTTATCCCTGGCCAGGGCAGTGACGGTTTCGAAAGACAGCGTCTTGCCGCTCTGGACATACCCAATTACCAAACCGGTTTCCTGCCCTGTTTGTGCGGTAGGAGGAATCCCTTTCGATAACACCGAGACAGCTGCGTTCTGTATTTCTGCTCTGCTTGCTTCGGGGGCCACATTTCTGAGCAGTTCGAGCGCTTCAGGTCCAACGACCGGATTCCAGCGGCCGTTTTGCTCTGGAGTGGCGAGCGCCTGCACGATCATCGGAGGGTTTCCAGCCATGATAGACCTTCGGGTTAGGGTTCCGCCAATGCGTCCCGCAGAATGTCATTCACGTTGCGCCGAACGGTACCTGCCTTGCGCACGCCAGAATCTCGTGCAAGAACCTCCGCCAACGCGATGGCGGCGGCTACGCGCAACAAAGCTTCAACTTCTTGAGGATCTGTCTGCGCAAAGCGAACCATGAATGGGTGGGCAAGGGAAACCCGAATGTTCATGGATCTTGGGGTCTGTGTTGAACTGCCTGTGTCGCTAACGGCCAACCATTGACTCTCAGATGGGTCGTCGTTCAGTTCAACGCAAATTGACCATGCCTTGTCCCTAAACTTGATCTCAAATTTTTTTGCGGCAAGGACTCGTTTTGCGGGCAACTCTGCGGCGGGCGTCTCTACTTGTGGTGCATCAGCAATGGCGGGTAGTACCGAAGGTAGTTTGGATTCCATTGCTTGCGCGGTGCTATCGACGGCTTGGGAAGCTGCGGCTTTGAGTTGGCTATGTGCGACCCGCGCGCGGTAGCCTTCGGCTTGTTTTAGCAGTGGCATATCCGCACTGTCCAAGTGCTCCTTCAAGAACTCGAGGAAGGGCTGTTCATTGCCGTCCCAACGAAACCCATCCTTTGTGTGGCTGACCTCAAATCCCTCAAGGTGAAGTTCACCAAACAGACGCTGATAGCGATAACTATTCGAGCTTCCGAAGATTAGGGGAGGTCGATAACCCTCGTCGCCACTTCCTTGGATTACGCGACCTCGGCGGAAGAGCGCAAATCCGGCTTTAGCTGTATTGCCAACCTCGCGAATTGCCGCAAAGCCGCGCACCGAAAGGCCGTGTCCGAAATCGAACTCGATTTTTTTCCGCCAGGTTCGATCCGGCTCGTTCTTGTTTTTGAAGTACGGTGCCTTGAGCACTCGGGGCTCGGCAAAGACTAGGCTTTCGCCATTGAAATAGAGGTCAAGCGCGCCCTCCCGGATAAACTCTCTGTATATATCCGTTAGGTGCTCCTTAAGTTTGCCGACTGTTCTTCCAAGTGGTAGGTGAAATACGTTTTCAAGAACCACCTCCGTGTAGTGTGCCAGTGCTTTCTCAGGCTTCTCAGTGATGGTGAGTTCGTGAATGTCGTCATTTACGATACTCGCGATGTCGAAGTGGATTGTCCTTGCGACCGACTCTCCAAGTGCGGAAGTGCGTACCGTCCAACTTGGAGCGAACCAGCAGGCGGCGCTTTTCATCCCCATGCCAAACTCGGCTAGACCGGACTGATCTGGCGGCAGTGCAGCTGGTCGAAACGCCCGCGCATACTCCGACTCGAAGATTCCGGCGGCGTTGTCTCGAATTGAGATTCGGGGCGATGTGCTGGCATCAATATCAATATGGACTCGCAATTTACTTCGTGCTCCGTCCACTTTTTCGATATCAGCCTTATGCTTCGCGTAGCTCTGGACGGCGTTGTCTACGAATTCACCGAGGGCGTACCAAGGCCGGTAGTTGAGGTGGCGAAGCACCGAGAGAATGCTGACGCCAGGTCGGATGTCTACTTTTTTCAAGTTCACGGCTGCCCCGGACCTTGATGAATGGGTTTAGGTCGGCGCCGCAATTCTGTTCGCGCTGAGTTTTTCATTGTCGGCTGTACTTGATGCGTTGCCTACCGCAAGAAGGCGCGCTGCGAGTCCGCGGACGACCTCTACATTGACCGCATTGCCGAGTGCTTTGAAAGCAGCTGTTTCTGAATCAGGAAGATGGACTAGGTTTCCCATGCTCTGGAGGCGACTGCATTCCCTACTCGTCATGTATCTCGATTCCCAGCCAATCACAGGGACTTGGCTTGTCGTCATCGCGACTAGCGAAGGCGCTGTCGTGGGGCGCTTTACTCGAATGCCAGAGGCCCTAAAACGAATCACGTAGCGCCAAATGTTGCGGACCTCGCCTTTGCAGTTC
>CALEZK010000302.1 GCA_937928585.1 uncultured bacterium
CTTCGCAAAGGCCATCGCATGACGCGCGAAGGAAGCAAAGGCCGGAATCGTGGCTTCATCCTGTTAACCGGTTCAGTTCGTATTCAAAAGTCGGATATGCCAGACACCAAATCCAAAGCCCCCGAATTGCTCGGCGAAGTCATGCAGTTCAATCCAAAGAAAATGCGGACGGCTACTGTCTGGGCGAATGAAGACCTCCTGGTCCTGCGATTCATGTGGGAAGAGTTTTGGGCGGCGGTCGATCGTTATTTTTCCGAAGAAGACCGAATTCTTGTGCGCGAATCCATGGAACGTCGCGCGTGGGAGCATTTCACCGCGTAGGTCGCGGGAAACCCCGTCACCATAGCTATTTCGTTTTGTTACAGGGGAGCAGCATGCAACACGACTCACTATACCGTCGCGACTTCCTCAAGACGGCGGCAATCGCAACGGCCGTAACCACCAGCGGTATCACCATAGCCGGCGCAGACTCGAAAAAGCCCGCGCTGCTTGGGGGCGAAGCGGTCCGCAAGGAACCATTTGCCTCGTGGCCGATCTATGACCCCGCGGAAGAAGCGAGATGGTTGGAGACGCTTCGCGCCAAGTCCTGGTATCGATTCGGTAGTGGCGCTTCTAACGTGGTGGACTTTGAGAAGCGTTACGCCGAAATGATTGGCGTGAAACACTGTCTGGCGATCGCGAATGGCACAAGCGCGTTGATTACATCGTTGAATGTGCTCGATATTGGACCTGGCGATGAAGGGATCGTGCCACCCTATACGTTTTCGGCCACGATTAACGCAGTGTTGTTGCAACACGCCTTGCCGGTCTTTGTGGACACCGATATCAACACGTTTCAAATCGACGCGACAAAAATTGAAGCGGCTTTGACGGAAAACACGCGCTGCCTGTTGCCGGTGCATCTGGGCGGCGCTGCGTATGACGTCGACGCTGTTGCCGCGATTGCCGCAAAGCATCGCATTCCCGTCGTTGAAGATGCATGTCAATCACACCTCGGCGAATGGCGCGGAAAGCGCGTAGGGTCATTCGGCGCTACGGGGTGTTATAGTTTCCAAGTGTCCAAGAACATCAGTTGCGGCGACGGCGGCGCGTTCCTGACCAACGACGACGCGCTTATGCATTCCGCATTCGCCTTTCACACCAACGGTCGCGGGTACCCGGGGGTGAAGCACGAAGGCGCATATGCGCGGAGTGGGGCGAATCTCCGGTTGACGGAGTTTCAGGGCGCCATTCTTCTGGGACAACTCGACCGGGTAGAGGCGCAGAGCAAGACGCGCGAGGAGAACGCGGCTTACCTCACGAGTCGAATCGAGAAGATTCCGGGCATCACCCCGGTAAAGCCGTACGCTGGCTGCACGCGCAACGCCTATCATTTGTATATGTTTCGATACGATCCCGAAGCCTTTGGCGGGCTCCCGCGCGCGACGTTCCTGAAGGCCATGGGCGCGGAAGGCATTCCAGCTTCACCTGGTTATCGCAGGCTCAACGTGGAGCCGTTCATTCGAGAGCGCGTCACTTCCCGCACATACATGCGCGTATATGGCGAGCAGCGCATCAAGCAGTATCTGGAAAGCCTGGAATGTCCCGAGAACGATAAAGTCACGGAACAGGCGGTATGGTTTACGCAGGGGATGCTGCTCGGGCCGCGCGAAGATATGGATCAGATCGCGAATGCCATCGAGAAAATTAGCGCCCATGCAAAAGACCTCTTGAACGTCTAGAACTACCCAGAGTAAATCTTCAAGGAATGCAACACAGTGCCGCCGAACTTTCAACTACGTATTTTCGTCATGGCCTTATTCATGTGTTTCATCACCTGTACCGCGCTCGCCTCGGACGCAGTGCGCGTGCTCGTGCCGAAGCAGTGGGAGGAATCCCTCTCCGACCTGAGCGCTGCGCATCCAAACCTCGAGATCGTCACATATGCAAGCCCGGGTGAAATGGCATCGCGTATTGGCGAGTGTGACGGCATCATCGGCGAGCCGGATGAAAGCGTCGTAAGGGCATCCCCGAGATTGCGCTGGATTCAAGCGCGCTTTGCGGGCATGGAGTCGCTCATGTGGCTGCGACAATTCGAAGATCGTGGGCTCGTGCTCACAAACGCCAAAATATTAATGGGGCCGCAACTCGCGGACCATGCATTTGCGCTGCTGCTTTCGCTGACGCGAAACATGCGCTTTTACGGCGACGCCATGCGAGACGGGACTTGGGATCGATCGGGTGGCCTGAAGTTACTCGAACTGCGCGACAAGACCATGCTCGTGATCGGTCTCGGCGGCGCGGGAATGCAAATTGCCGAAAGAGCAAACGCGTTCGGCATGCGGGTGATCGCAATCGACAGACATGATTTGCCGCTGATGGAAGGAATCGCGAAATTGGGGAGGCCGGATGAAATTTTGGCCTTCTTGCCTGAGGCGGACGTTGTGGTAAGCGCTGTTCCGCTGACCGAGGAATCCCAGAATCTGTTGGACGCGGACGCAATCGCCGTGATGAAGCAAGGAGCAATCGTAATCAACATATCCCGGGGGCGCGTCATCAACACAGATGCGCTAACGGAAGCGTTGCGCTCTGGCAAACTCGGCGGAGCGGGGTTGGACGTTACGGAACCCGAGCCATTGCCCGCAGACCACGCTCTCTGGAAAATGCCGAACGTAATCATCTCGCCGCATATCGCGGGATTTTCGGATGGCCGCGATCCCCGCACGCTTGAACTCGTGCGTGACAATATCGGGCGGTTTGCGAGAGGTCTTGCACTTAAGAATGTGGTAGACCTCTCGGCGGGATACTAGACACGCCCGAGCTGCCATCGATTCTCAGAACCCGTGGGGTACGGGGAATTATCGTTCCGCCTCGGCGAGGGCCTTGATGCAGTTTTCGGTAAGCGGGAATTCGCCCGGGTAAGGCAATCGTTCTGCGTGAAGGTCTAGGAAGTAAACCCACGACCAACCATCCTTGGGTTTCTCGATCAACACGGGAATTCGACGTGCCGACGCAAGAAACTTCTCGCCGGCGCCTTCGCGCGCCATCGTCTCGGCAAGGTTGCCGTGAAGGCGAAAGAAACGGTCAAGGCCTAGTGTTCCCGCTCCGGCGGGCGCAGGAAGTTCTCCTCCATGCGCCGCGCTCTGCTTTACGGCAACGGTAAGAGCCAGAAGCTCCGATTCGTTCGATACCGCATAGCCCAGGTAGAAATACCCCTTTACGGTTTCCGCCATTGAGCGCAGTGTGTACGCTTTTGCGTTGTTAATGCGGCCCAGCAGCAGCGCATCGACTGATCCGGTGGTTTTGTGGTCGAAGCGCGATGAAATTGTGTAGCCCAAGGGGGGGACTTCCGGGCTGAGCCGGAACGGATTGCCCGTACTTGCGAGTGCCGGCCATTCACCGTCGTTGTATTGGGCGTACGCGCGCGCAATCAGTGACACACTGGTGAGCGTGTTCCCTTCGTCTTTCAGCGGCGCGACGGCTTGCCTTTGTTTGTTGAGAAAATGAAAGGTGACGGTAAATACAAAAATCAGGGTCGCCACCGTAATCCAGTATCCGCCCCCGTGCTTCATGCCCGCACCATGATGCCACGGCGATCAAGAATCGTGGCAAGAATCCCCAGTAATGCAATCGGGACGATTCCGATGAGGAGCAGCGTAAGCAAGGGAGACGAAATCAACAGCGCGTCCGGCAGAAGATCCATGTAAATTCCCAAAACGATGCCGCCCACGGCGAACATGAGCAGGAGGTTCTTCCCCAGACTGCTCAGTAGTGGGAATCGGAAACCGGCGAGACTGAACGCATAGAACATCATCAGCATGAATCCGCCAATGGCCACAGACCAAAGCTGCAGCGACGCGGTGGTGTCATGGTGGGACCCCGGTTGAATCCAGTCCATGCAAAAAGCGCCGATCATCGCGTACATGCTAATCGGCACGATGCGATCCTTAAAGGCACCGGTGGGGTTACTGAGGTCGGAATAGTACCACTGCCCGAAGCAGGTGCCGGCAATGGCCACAATACAGAGGCCCGCGGCGCCGAAGGGAAACCGGATGAGGTTGAGTACGTCTTCATACCACTCGCGATGATCGAAGCGCGGCGACTCGAAGAGCAGCGCATGACCAAGCATCAGCGCAAACGCCACCAGAATTCGCCGGTCAGCGTTTGCGATTATCGCGATTGATATGAAAGCGGCCAGTGTGCCCAATGCGATGCAGGAGAAAGTGCCCAGATACAAAAACTCCGCCCACCGAACTTCGCCATGTTCAAGGTAATTCAGGAGTACCGAATCAATCCCCGCCAGTGCGTATAACAGCGAAACACGTCGTAGCCCATACAGCGCCGCTGATAATTTACCCCTCTTGCGAAGGCGGCTCGTGAATGCTGTGTAACCCACGAATCCCATCATGAACACAAACAACGCCTGACCAAGATCGATAAAGGTAATTATCGGCGGCCAACCGTCATAGTAGTCATATCCATGGTTCAGCATGGGAGACCCAAGGACCGCTTTCCCCATTACCATATCGCCGGAATACTCGGCCGTGCCCATGGAAACGATTAACAAGATAACGACGAGCCCCCGTGCCTGGTCGAGCCAGTCGTATCGAGGGTGTAACTGCGGCACTTCCTGCATGTTTTGCAGACTCCTTTACGTATAGCAGTTACTTCGCAGCAGCTTTCCTTCCGCGCCTGCACATCGCCAACGACAAAGCTATGGAGATCAGCAAGGCTGCGGTCGAAATAACAAGTCCGGCCCGTAAGGTAAGCGGCTCGTACCGATACTCCACCTCGTGGTGGCCTTCTGGAACGATAATACCCCGGAACATATAGAACACGGGAAACATCTCTGCGGGTTGCCCATTCAGATACGCGTTCCAGCCCGGGTAGAATGCATCGGCGAGCACAAGTACAGCGGGTGCGTCTGCGTTGCATTCAACATGAACATTGGTGGCGTTGTAACGCGTTATTGTGGCATCGCCAAGTTCTGTTTCATTGGAGTTGGGCAGGGGAGACTGCGGCGTCACCTCTGTTACTGCAAGCCGAGCGGGATCGAAGCCTGGCACGGCCATCGACTTGATGAGTTCGTCTCGATCCGGAATGATTTGGAGCTTCGGCACAAGATAAGCCCTTGGCAACGCGCCAAGATTGCGAAACACATCCAGCGTGTCAAATCTACCTACCCATTCAAGGCGTCCGCTTTCAAGCATCTGCTTCCAGGGAAACGCCGGCTCGAAGCGAGGATCCGGATCGTTAACGTAGTATGCGATGGCCTGCGCCGGTTCCATCGCTTTCCACACCGTATATTTCAGCTCGCTCTGGTATCTCGTAACGCGCTCCGGAAACAGCCCGTCATAGCCCGTCCATTCTTCAATGTTGTAGTTCCCAATCGCGCCGTTATACAGGCCTCCCTGGACGACACTCATCCGTGCTGGGTGCGGAACGCTCGCTAGAAAACGCGTTAATTCCGTTTCCGGGTATACCTGTTCGGGCGGCATCGTTGGATTGAGACCGCGCGTAGCCACCCAGTGATCGGCAATAAAGAGCATTCCAGCGAGCACCCATATCAGGTTTGGGCGTTTCGCGAAACAGGAGACGATGAATAACAGCACCGCAAGCGCCATGAACGCCGCAGCAATGTAGACCTGGAGCCATATATACGCCCCAAGCTCGGGCATCTCTTTGCGCATGAGCATGGCGAGAAGATTCCTGTTGAACAGGTATACGCCGTATAACGTCGCGCATGCGATTGTTATGAGGACCGCGATTGGAAGCAGCGACTTTACCCTGCGCGGAATACTCAACCACCTTTCGAGCGCGATGGCGCCAAGCAGGGGCATTGCAAAAATTGCAAAACAAATGTGGTATATGTCGAGCATCGAGCTGAAAACAGGCAATTTTCTTGTCAGGGATAGCGGCCAAACATGGTAGGCCAGCAGCAAGGAGACGCCTGCAGCAATGAGTAGTGCCACTATCTGTGGGTTGCGCGCCCGCAATGGCGAATTCTTTGGAAGTCGAATGGCTAACATGGCGATGGCACACCAAATCAGCATGCCTGGATACTGTTTCGCCATGATGTTCGAGTTCCACTTTTCCTTGTCCCAGAAATTTTGTTCCGCATCGGTTCCGTAGAATCGCGGCACAAACATACTTGCTGCGGCGCCAGCGCGGTATGAAATGAGGACATGCTCTTTTTCGTGACGGTCGCTCCACGTGTAGCTGTTGGTCAGGAATTCCACAAACGGCAAGAGTTGCGGCGTATATGCGAGCAGCGCAATGGCCCACGCAGCCATGGCAACGCTGGCCTTCTTCCACGTTCGACTGCAACTAGCGACGCGAATTAGCGGATGGATCGTGAGCTGCGCCAGGCTACGTGATGTCCCGGGCGTTGTCGCAGGCGCGTCAAGCACGAGGCGCATAAGGAAATAGACCCCGGCGCCGAGGCTGAACGTAAATGCTGTTTCCGGATGCCCCGCGTAGAGTATCAAGGTTGCGCCGAGGGCCACCGCGGCGAAACCGCGCTTGTAACGACCCTGTAAAACCAGTTCCGCGCCCGCAAACAGGATGGGGATCCATGCGCTGACATCGACTAACGGCCAGTTCGCCCAGATTAGATTGTAACTGCCCATCATCCACGCCACGGAGAAGAAACGAGATGCGGCAAGGCTCAGGCGGAGCCATCTGGCGCAGACGAATGCCGTGATGCCGCAGAGCAGCAGTTTTATGAGCACAAACGCCGTCATCGCGGTATCGACATCGGTCACCAGCAACAGCAGCCTCAACGGATAAAATACGGTGCTCTGACAATTCGCGAGCAATGGCACGCCGCCCAGTTCCAGCGGATTCCAGAGCGGCCATTCGCCGTTTTTAAGGGCGTTTTGTGTAAGGAGGTAATCTGGCCGAAATGCCATCACCGGGTCGAACATTAATTCGTTTTGGACTTCTCCAAAGTCCGCGGGCTTGTGCTCGCTCCAGGGCTTGACCATGTACAAGAGATCGG
>CALEZK010000303.1 GCA_937928585.1 uncultured bacterium
GCCATGGCAAGGGGCGCTGAGACTGCCCACAGAACCAGCCCGATCCGATGATACCGAGACATACTGCTTCTCCCCGTGAGGGTTTTCTTCCCTTCAGACATTAACCAGAACCCCGCGCAACGTTACGCATTCGCAGACTGTAACGTTGCAAGTACGTGATGGGGTGACATTTCCGGACCCAACAATTCGGTTGCTTTTGTTTTTCCCGGTGCGACCGTTTCGCCAATGCGCCGGTAGAATGCGTTTTTTTCCTGCGCAGACGCAAAGCGTACCTTTGCCCATTCGCTAACATACCCCATACCTTGCGTGGATTCGAGAACGGTGTGGCCGTGAAGAATCATCGCGGCATCGAGCGCGGGGGCGACCAAGGGCTGCATTTCTTCGACGCTGAAATCATCGACATAGCGCTGACCGTATGCGTTTAGTTCCGTGCCGACCATAATCGGCAGGTGGCGGTCGAGTGCGCGTTGCACGAAGTCGTGGAGCAACGCGACTTTTTGTTTGCGCGTGTCGGGGTCTTTGATGTTCCAGTTGCGATCCGGAATGATGTTCACAAATGCGACGCCTTCGGCCATCATCAGATCCAGCATTTCATCGATGTTCTGTTCACCGGCGCTGGTGCCATCGAGCCAGGCGAAGGTGGGTATGGCGCCTGCATTGAGGAAGAAGCGCGTTACGTCTTTGAAAGCTGGAAAATCGGGTCCTTCCGGTTTCACATAGCCGACGCCGCCTGCTTTCATCACTTTGGATCGTATGAGCGCCTGGAAGACGGGCGGATCGATGAACATCGCGCGAAGGCCGTCTGCGTCCGCGCCAAGTTTGTCGGCCCAATACGCGGCGCGCGCGTTTTCGTCGGGGAAGATATCGCGAGCTTTGTTGTCGTATGCAATGCAGACGTGACGTTCGGTTGGGTTTCCGTTTGGCGCGAGCGGGAGCACGTCTGCTTCGTAATCGATTTTCGCCGGGCTTAGGTACGGATTGATGCGCTCGACGATGGTGCGGGTGCGGCCCTGGGCGGTTTCTTTCAGCATGGGGAGAATGCCGGTTTCATGGGGCGTGCTGGATACGAAGCCGGAGCCCATGAAATATGCGATGCCAGGTTCGCCGGGGGAATTGATTTCGCGGGTGGAAAATTCGGGCACGAAAACGCGCGACTCGAGACCGGCACAGGCGCGTAGACCGAGAAGCGCGCAGGCGGAGAGAAACTCGTCGACGCCGTCGAGCACGTCGAAATCGACAAGGCCTACCGCGGCCAGGCCGAGTTGCTTGGCTTTCCATGCAACGGATGATGGCGATTGGCCGTAACCGTTGAACGAGAAGAAGGTGTGACAGTGCAGGTTTACGTCGTTTGTTTGGGACGGGAGGTCGATTTCGCCCACTCGGGCGCGATCCCAAAGGGTTTCGAGCGCTTCGCGGCGAAGGCTTGGGTTGAAATCGTTCAATTGCAGTTCAAGAACCTGCTTGGTCACTGTCATTTTTGTCGAACTCCAGGCGATGCAACGCGTTTGGTTGGATGATACACGACTCGAGGGTGGAAGGGACAGCCACTCGCGCGGGTATAGGCATCGGAACACTTGGGGAGTCTGGTGGCGCGCGAGTGACAGTCCCTAGGTCCGGGTGAAATTTGCGGCGCGGATTGGCGTGGGTGGAAGAGACAGCCACTCGCGCGTGTATATAAATTGGAAGATTGGGGAGTCTGGTGGCGCGCGAGTGACAGTCCCTGGGGCGGGTTGGTTATTATGTTGTTGGTGCGTCCGTTGTGAATTGATTTTGGGCTATTTCACTTTTGAAGGAGAGTGTCATGAATCTTATAGATTCGATCGTGCAAGAGTATGAGATGGAGATGGCGACTACGCGGAAGGTACTTGAGCGGGTGCCGACCGAACATTTGAATTTTAAGCCTCATCCGAAATCGATGAGTTTGGGCGGGCTGGCGTCGCATTTGGCGGAGGCGCAGTCGTGGGGTGTGCTGACC
>CALEZK010000304.1 GCA_937928585.1 uncultured bacterium
GAACGGCCTTGTGTGACACGTACAGAAAGAAGGGCTTATCTTTCGGCGCGCGAAGAAAATCCACTGCCTGATCGGTTATCAGATCGGTAACATACCCCTCGGTTTTCTGTTGCTCGCCATTGATGTTGAACGTGGGATTTACGTATACGCCTTGTCCCCGAAACGAAGACCAATAATCGAAACCGGGGCGTGGCGCATCGCTTTCGCCGCCCATATGCCACTTGCCTATAAAGCCCGTGCGATACCCCGCCCCCTGCAACAGCCGCGGAAATGTTGCCAGCGTATCGTCTAATTGGGTGCTGTTATCGAAGACGCCATGCGAATGCGCATAAACCCCGGTGAGTATTGTCGCGCGACTCGGCGAACATAACGCCGTTGTCACGTACGAGCGTTCAAACACCATGCCGTTCTTCGCCAGCGAATCAAGGTGGGGCGTCTCCAGGAACGGGTGCCCCATGAAACCCATCGAGTCGAACCGCATGTCGTCTATCAGAATAAAAACGATGTTTCGCGGCTTCGCCGTTTCAGCATGCACCGCGCTTGCAAGTGCAGCCGCCCCCAGCGCGCTGGCCTTCATAAACGCGCGGCGTCCCATGGTTCCGTTCATGGCGGGCATTCTCCTATTTTGAGATTGTGGATAGTTTCGCCAGTTCTCGTTTGGCCGGCGCGCATGCGGGGTTTTTCGCCAGCGCGGACTCCCAGTCCGCGCGCGCAAGGTCTGCCTTGTTTGCTTTCTGATACGCCAACCCACGCAGACAAAGCGCCGACTCCAGGTTCGGCGCTAGCGCAATCGCTTGGCTCAGTAGTTCGATGGCCTTCGCGGGATCGCCGCCCACGTTCACATCGGCGAACACGAACGGTTTCGCGAGCGACACATACGCCAGCGCATTCTTCGCATCAAGCGCGACCGCTTTCGCCGCGTGCGCTTCCATATCTTTCCGATATTTCTTCGCGCGGAAATCGCTGCGAATCATTACGCCCAGCAAATCGGCGTGGATCCGGTATCGCTCTGAGTCCTCCGGCAGCTTGTCCAGCACAGTCAGCGCCTCTTCCGCTGCGGCGTCGATCTGCTCGCCGATTGGCCGCCGGTGTGCAATGTCGGATTCCGGCAACTGTTCCCACGCAATGCGGTGCAGTTCCGCAACGAGCAACGCGGCGTCGATGCGCACCCGAAGTACCGCCAAGTCTTCCGGCGCGCTTGTGCGCGCCTGCGCCAACACAGACTCCGCAACGGACACGTCATAAGTCGTGCGCGCCGCTTCGAGCTTTTCGGTGAGTGCGCTCACGTCAAGCTGCGACAACTGGAAAAGGCACCAGACAAAAGCGCTCATGCAATAATTTCCTCGAGCCGTGCGTGTCTGTAAAGCATACCAAATGGATCGTAAACGCCGGCAATCTTGCTCCTTTCAACACCGGAGGTTTCGTTGCGCGACGTATTCGGGGTACGATACTTCCGGTGTGCGCGTCCGAAAGGGTCGTAGCCCGACGTTCCCAACTTTCAACCTTTTGAGAAAGGAGCCCAATCATGCGATGGGTTTTTGCTCTGGTGGTGTGCGTTTCCAGCATGGCGGAGATCATCACGCCAGCACAGAAACGTGAACTGCTC
>CALEZK010000305.1 GCA_937928585.1 uncultured bacterium
AACATACTGTACGCAGTGCGCGTAGGTGTGGAACTTGGCGCGGATGTGATCAAAGTCCCCTATACCGGAAACGTTGCGTCATTTCGCGAGATTGTGGCGACTTCGCCCGTGCCGGTGGTCGCGGCGGGCGGCCCGAAGGCGAATACTTTGCTTGAGGCATTGAAGTTGATGGACGGCGCGGTGGAAGCGGGTGCTCGTGGCGCGACGATTGGCCGGAATATTTGGGGAGATCCCGATCCCCTGGCGGCGCTGCATGCTTTCAAGCGGGTGATTCATGACCGTGTATTGCCGGAGTAGAAAGTTTCCGCAGATTTGTATAAGCGCAAGTTCTCTGCTGCTACTCTAGAATTTCCACCGGCAAAATGCTGAACTTCAGTCCCTTCATGGGGGATCCGGCGTTGTGAAAATATAGTCCGCCGTATTCGAAGTTTCGCATGGCCCCGTGTGTATTGCCGAAGTAAACGTGCTTGATGCCGTCTTCGGCGCCGAGACCGACGTCGTCGAGATAGGCGAGGACACGTCGCACGACGCGCTTCTTCGGATACTTCGCGGCTTGCGCCATTCTGTGCAGCCCGACGTTCAATGCCATGTCGTAGAGGTGATGGTAGATGGGATGCTTGACGGTGTCGTGCAGCCACTCCTCTCGATGTTTCTCGAGACCGGCTGGACCCATCATGGGTTTGTCCGATACGTCCCCGTGAAGGAAGACGGTGTCGCCCAGCTTGAGGTAGTAGGGGTGCCAGGCGAGGTTGTCCAGCTCGACGGCCAGGCGTGACAGCTCTTCGATAAATATCTGGTTGTTGTCGTGATTGCCGAGAATGAAATGAAACTCGCAGCGGGGAAACTTGCTTGTAAGTCCCCGAAGCCAACGAATCGCTTCTGTTACGGTTTCCTCGATGGTTGGCAGGGTGGTCCAGCGGAAGTCAAAGGTGTCGCCATTGAGGATAAAGATGTCGGCCTTGGCCGCATGTTCGAGTATGGCGGGTTCGTGGTCCGCGAAATCGGACCGTTTTGAGAACATGTGCAGGTCGGAGATCACGTAGCCGACCTTTTTCCGTCTTTCCAACGCAGTATCGCTCCAGGTACCTTGTCTGGTACACGTCCGGATCGTAATTGTATCGGTAGGTCCGGGGCAAATTCGGAGTGCGCCTCGGCTTGGATAAATTCAGGCGGCATGGTATGCTTGTGCTAAAGGTGCTCAAATTCTGATTACTGTACTTTGGGCTTGGCGATAGAGGTGATACCGGCATGTTCGGTCGTTTCGAGAAGGGCAGCCAATGCCACATGAGAATCAATGGCCGCCGCATACCAGCAGAAGTCATGGACGTGCGTGACCGAGTCATAAGAATGCGCTGTGTCGAGGATGGGTTCGCAATTGAAGGCAGGGGCATCGTGGTCGAATTCGATGAACCTCGTGGCACAGCAGCGTACTTCACGCGCTACCTGACTTCCGCGCCAGATGCGCACACGGAACTCGTGCTGCTGCGTTCGGCAAATTTGAACTGCGATGAATTGCGGTCATTTTTGCGCGTGCCGACGGAAATCGGCGTAACGGTAACGTTGGACGATTCCCCTGCGGAGTTCAGCGCGAAACTGGTGAACATCAGCAGCGGCGGCGCCCTGCTGGAGAGCGATATGCTGCCGGAATTGGAATACGGCGAGCGGTTCAAGATGCGCATTGCCGAGGATCCTGCCGTGTCCGTTCTGGGGGAGATTGTCCATTTCTCCAATGACAAGGCGGGGGCGCAACCCCGTTTCGGCGTTCGATTCGTTGACGTAGATGATGACAGCGTACGGGCTCTTACATGGTTCGTTTGGAAACGCGTCAAGCTGTTCTTCAACGATCTTTCCTAAACTCGCCCTTAGAAATGGCCTGTTGCCATTGCACGACTTGAATTCGGTATCATCTCCGGACCGTATCCAATGATTCCCTGTGGCCCTAGCGTTTCGCGCAGAGGAAGAAGTTGGCATTTGCGGCAGTACAATCAATATTGCAACGAGCGAAGGATATCCCCCAATGAGTGAACAGAATTTCGCGAACCATCGCACGCAAGACAAGGCATTGATTGGAATTGCGGTGCTGTATTTGGCAGCGGCAATTATTGGGCTTCTGAATGTAGGCGCACTGGGG
>CALEZK010000306.1 GCA_937928585.1 uncultured bacterium
TTCATGGGCTACGCAGGCTACCGCATCGTCGACGATTACTTCGCCGGCATCACGCTTACGAGCGACTACTTTCTGCATGCCGGCGCGGTACTGGGAATCTTGCTTGCAATAGAACTATTCATTTTGTCCGTCTTCGCCCGCCTCTTCGCCTGGTCCGCCAGAAGAAAGGCCGCACGCGATCTTCGCGCCGCACTGCTCAGCGGCGGCTATGCTTTTGTCCCGGAGCGGAGCGCGGTTGCAGAGGCGCAACAAGCAATTGGTACCATTCAGGAAATCAGCGGGCAATTCAAAGCTGGAACGAGTTCCACGTAGCGGCTATTCTGTCTGCTTGGCGGTCATCAGGAAGGAATTTCTCACCATGTACATGCGAAGCTGGCTATCCCTGTGTCTTTTGAGCTGGACGGTTCCGGGCGCTGCGCTTGCGGACCTTGATCTGTCCAAAGCCGCGATCGTCACGTCCAGCGGCAAGCACGCCAGTGCCGAAGGCATCGCGGCGCGGGTGCTATCGGAAGAAATCGCAAGCCGCACCGGAGTCACGCTGCCCATCAAGCAATCTCGCTCTTACTCTGTTCCGGATACCGCGCTTATACAAATCAGGCTGACTCCGCCGAAAGACGCAAAAGGCACTTCTGCCAATCTGGAATCCTTCACGATCAACTCCTCGGCATCCGACAGCCCCGTCGTGCAAGTCACATCTCCGACGCAACGTGGTCTTCTGTTCGGCGTCGGAAAACTACTTCGGCTTCTCACCCTTGAGTTCAACGTCGTTGGTTCTCCCGAGGGTCTTGCGCACACCTCTGCCCCGGCATACGCGATTCGTGGCCACCAACTCGGTTACCGTCACGCCGCCAATTCATGGGACGCGTGGAGCATTGAGCAGTTTGACCAGCACATCCGCGAATTGGCCCTTTTCGGCGCTAATGCAATCGAGAACATTCCCTTCCAGGATGATCGCACTTCTCCCCTCATGAAAGTGCCGCGCGATGAAATGAACCTTGCGATGAGCGCGATCTGTGCGAAGTACGACCTCGATTATTGGGTGTGGACGCCCGCCGATTTCGACCTGAAAGACGAGGCAGTGCGTGCCGAGCATCTAAAGAAACACGAAGCGCTTTATAAAGCGTGCCCGCGATTGGATGCCGTGTTCTTTCCCGGTGGCGACCCCGGCGACAATGATCCCAGCCTCGTGATGCCATTTCTCGAAGACGTCGCCGAACTCCTGCACAAACACCACCCCAACGCGGGCATGTGGATGTCGCTCCAGGGCTTCAACAAAACGCAGGTCGACTATTTCTACGATTTCATAAACCGTGAGCAGCCGACCTGGTTTACCGGTGTCGTTTCAGGTCCCAGCAGTCCGCCGATTGACGACACGCGCCGCCGCCTGTTGCCGCAATACAAACACCGGCACTATCCCGACATCACCCACTGTGTCCGCGCGCAGTATCCCGTCGAATGGTGGGACCCCGCGTTTGGCATGACACTTGGCCGCGAGTGCATTAATCCACGACCAATCTATTCCGCCGCGCTCCACAACTTCTTCGCCGAGTTTACGGACGGATTTCTTTCCTATAGCGACGGCGTGCACGACGACGTAAACAAGCAGATTTGGACGCTGCGCTCCTGGGATCCCAAGATGCCCGTGCGCGACATGTTACTCGAGTACACGCGCTTCTTCTTCGGTGCCGCGGTCGCCGAAGCGTCCGCGGATGGCATCCTCGCGCTGGAGAAGAACTGGGAGGGAGCTATCGGCGAGAACGGCAGCATTGACTCGACTCTTACGTTATGGCGCGCGCTCGATGCCGCTCATCCCGCATTGCGCGAACACAATTGGCGGTGGCAGATGTGTCTGCTACGCGCCAATTACGACGCATACCAGCGCCACCGCAGCATGTACGAAGCCGCCCTGGAAAAAGATGCAAACGCTGCGCTGCTTGCCAAGGCGGACGACCCGGCCGCTGCGATTACATCTGCGACCGAAATCCTGAATCGCGCCGTATCAAATCCGGTGCGCAAAGATCTTCGCAATGAAATCGAAGTGTTGTGTGCTGCTCTCTTCAAAAGCGTTCAATTGCAGACCAGCGTCGAGAAGTATACTGCCAGCGGAACTGAGCGCGGCGCGGTATTGGATATGGTGGACCGCCCTTTGAATAACCGCTGGTGGTTGGAAGATGAGTTCAAGAAAGTACTCGCAAACGCCGACAAGGAAGCCCAGAAGGCTCGCCTCGTCGAATTGGCGACGTGGGAGGATGGCATTTACGACGACGCTGGAAATATCTCCAAGTCCAATCACATCGTGCGCGGCGAGACAACCCATACTGATCCGCTGAACCTTCGCGATCCAAATCCGGATCATGTATGGAAAGACAATGGAAACGCGCGCGAACGGATTTCCTGGATGACCTATATGGACTGGCCGATTGCCGCCCGTTACACCATCCCCCGTAAAGGAAACTGGTTCGTCAAGATGTCAGGCCAGGGCGACGCCCTCGTGCGTATTGACGGCGAGCGGGTGGAGCCGTCCGCTTACGGCAAGTTGGCAGGCGAGAAGAAGTCGTTCAAAGTGCCGGATTCCGCGCTTGAAGATGGCGTCGTTGTTGTTACGTGGGATGTGCCGGATGAGGCACATCTGAATTGGCGGCAGCGCTCTCGACTAAACGAAATCTGGCTCGTGGACGAACCTCAAGACTAATTGCCGGCGCCATGATTACAGTTAGGGAAGAAGCTCCCGCGGATCGGGATGCCGTTCGCGCTATTAACGACGCCGCCTTCGGTCAGCCGGTGGAAGGCGCGATTGTCGATGCGCTACGCAATGGTTGCGGCGAACTTCTATCCCTCGTTGCCGAATCGAACGGCGAAGTCGTGGGTCACATCTTATTCAGTCCCGTACGCCTGGAGCGCGAAGCGAGCAGCGCGGGGGAAGCGGTCCACGGCATGGGCCTTGCCCCGATGGCAGTCGCGCCTGCATGGCAGAACAAAGGTGTTGGCTCCATGCTCGTGCGGGAGGGACTAAACCGTATGAAAGCCGCCGGGCATCCGTTTGTAGTGGTGCTCGGCCATCCGGAGTTTTATCCCCGCTTCGGTTTCGAACGCGCATCGAAGTTCGGCGTGCGTTGTACCTGGGAAGTCCGGGATGAAGCGTTCATGATCGCCGTTCTTGATGCTTCAGGCCAGTGCGCAGGTGGTACCGCATACTACCGGGACGAATTCAACGCCGCGATCTAATTGCGGAATTGGCGCGCATAGTCGCACCGGGCAAGACTATGCGTCTTCCATCCGGCGATCTTTCCGAATGCCTTCCCGCGCCAGCAACTCCTGTGCTTCCGCTAGTTTTGCCGGTGGCACGTCATCCGTGCGATGGGCAACATACTTCGCGGGCGTTCCCGCCCAAACTTCGTATGGACCAACGTCCTTCGTGACGATACTGCCCACGCCAATCACCGCGCCTTCGCCAATCGTCACGCCATAATTGATATACGCCCGGCTGCCAATCCAGCAGTTCGGCCCAATAATTGTCGGCTTAATAATGAATGGCGTAAAGCGCCAATGCTCTTTCGTGCCGTAGATGAGGTGGGTGCCGTCGCGAATGATCACCCCTTCCGCAAGCCCCGTATTCTCGCCAATCTCGACAAGCTGCCCGCTTTCGATGATTACGTTCCAGCTAACCATCGCGCGATCTTTAAAGATAATTTTCCCTTCGCCGCGCGTTCGGAACACACAGTGATCGCGAATGTGTACAAAGTCGCCCGCTTCGACATTGCCATCGATCTCGATGTCGCCGCCATAAAAACGGCACTTCTTCCCAATCTTCGTGAACTTGCGCGAATTCTTCCACGTATAGTACTTGCGCAACAGCTTGTTCATGGTTTAATTGCCCTCCCGCAAAGCAATAGCATCGCCTATAAGCCCCGGTACACGCAACGCGCGGTGCACGTTTCCGCAACGGTCACGGAAATGAGTTTGTCTGCGCCGCGCGCCGTGAGCTGCTCCCAAATCCACCGCGCGACCTGTTCCGATGTCGCGTTATCCAATCCGTCAATCTTGTTCAGACACGAATGGTCTAGTTCATCGTAAATGCCGCGCAAAGCGGACTCCAGCGGCGCAAGGTCTCGTGCCGCGACTTCCACGCGAAAACTATGCCCGTGCATGCGCCGGCACTTGTGTGTCTCCGGTACGTTGGGAAGGAAATGGGCCGCCTCGAACCCGAAACGAACGCGTGGCGGTTCGCCGAAAACGTCCGGCTCCTCGATCACCCGTGTATGAAACGCGCAGTCACCCGCAATTCGAACCCGCACAGAATGAAAATACGGCACTTGAATGGAGAGGTGCGCGTTGAGCCACGCCTCGATTCCCGGCACCGTAGATTCCAGCATGCCCGTAACGTCGTCGAGCGTGTGGTGATCCAGCTGCTGGTATAGCGGCTCAAACTGCTCCGAAATTTCGCCGTAGTCGAGCAGCCATCCCAGCACCTCGTCGCATTCGCCCTCGCACTTTATCTCGACGATATAACTGTGCCCGTGCAAACGGCCGTTGGTCGTATGCGCGGCCTCAAACTGAAATTGTTTTATCAACTCAATGTTCATCTAAACACCCTTCGCATCCGGAGGCCAGATGAACTTGTGCATCTGCAACTGAAAACGTACCGGCAACTTGTCCTCCAATATCCACTCCACCAAAGACTTCGGCTCAACAGGCCCAAAAACGGGAGAGAACAACACCTGATTACATCGAGACGCTAGGTCATATTTCCGCACAATGTCTCGCGCCCACTCGTAATCTGCGCGATCAGCGATCACAAACTTCACCTCGTCGCGCGCGGACAGCTTGTCGATATTAGACCAGTCGTTCTTTTCCAACTCCCCGCTACCGGGACACTTCAAATCCATGATCTTGATGACATCCGAAGGCAAACGGTCAATCGGCAGAGCCCCGCTCGTTTCACACAGCACGGTATATCCTGCTTCCAGCAAACATTGCCCCAGAGTCCCGCAATGTTTTTGCAGCAGCGGTTCGCCACCGGTAATCTCCACCAGTTTGCAGTCCAGTGCATCGCACGCGTCCACCACCTCGCCGACCGACATTTTCTTGCCGCCGTAGAAGGCATACTCGGTGTCACACCACACACACCGCAGGTTACAACCGGTAAGCCGCACGAAAATACAGGGCAACCCGGCCCAGGTCGATTCGCCCTGGACGGACTTGTAAATCTCGGTGATTGTCAGGTTCGTATCCCGCGCTATCGGTACCGCGTCGGCTGTTTTCGAAGACATAGTGAAATCTCGACATTCGGCTGTAAACGCCTATGATAGCACTCCACAAGGCCCACATTCTTCCAGCCCACTACATCATGGAGTGTAGAAATCGATCCGGGAGGACCGTCGTCCTCAACCGGCACTTAACCAAACCCAATAACCGATAAACTTCCATCGCTATTTCTAACTTGAGAAGCCGATTGGCGTTCTGGTCTGCGATCGCGCAAAATAGAGTTTCAACCTTCTTACCGAGGAAACAACCCATGCTCAATCGTATTTGCGGCGCGCTATTGGTCATTCTGTTGACTGGATGCGCGACTGCCGAAAACTCCGCGTCCGTCAGCACCCTCGAGCCCAAACCCGCTGGCGACCCAGCCGACAAAGCAAAACTGCTCAAACCCAGAGACAAAGTTGACTTCGTCATGACCCACAACTTGAACAAGGACGGATCTCGTAACGGCGAAGATTTCGTGCAGACTGCCGACTGGCGTGTTTCCGAGTTCATCGGTTCAGGCGGCGTGTGGACCGAAGGCGATGCAGTCCACCTGGTCGAAGGCAATGACATGACCGGAATCGTATGGGGAGGCCCCGTGCCCACCATGAACTACGAAGTATCGCTTGACGCAAAGCGCACCGGCGGCGAAGATTTCTTTTGCGGCCTGACGTTTCAATACGACAAGAACCCATGCTCGCTGGTAGTTGGCGGATGGGGTGGCAGGCTCGTAGGTATTTCCTCCCTGGATTGGCAGGACGCTTCGGAGAATGGCACGGCAAGCTGGCGCGATTTCACAAAGGATGAGTGGTATGCGATTCGCCTTCGCGTCACTCCAGGCAAAATCGAAGCGTGGATCGACGGCGAACAATTGGTCGATGTCGATATCGAAAACCGCGGCGTCGGTATTCGCTTCGAGATGGAGCCAACGAAACCATTCGGAATCGCCACATGGCGCACTTCGGGCGCGATTAAAAACATCAAGATTCGCGCGTTCGAAGCAGGGCAGCCCTAGCGGTAGCTACCCGCCCAGTGACTTCTTCAACCGTTCCATGAACCGCTGATACAGCGGGTAGGTTTTCTCGCTGCTCAACTGTGCGAATTTGTCGATGGCCTCGCGCTGTTCCTTGGAAATGCGCGTCGGAATCTCCACCTGCACTCGGACAATTTGGTCGCCCTTGTGGTATCCACGCAGGTCCTTGATGCCCATGCCACGTAATCGGAACAAGGTCCCCGGCTGCGTGCCAGGCGGTACTTTGAGTTCCGCCTCGCCCGTAAGCGTGGGCACGCGCAGCTTGTCGCCCAGAATCGCCTGAACGAAACTAATGGGAATCTCGCAAACGACGTCGTTGCCTTCGCGCGTAAAGATTTCGTCGGGCTCTACTTCAACGAAGATATAGAGATCGCCGCGCGGCCCGCCGCCTTCACCAGGCTCGCCTTCGCCGGACAATCGCAGTCTCGAACCCGTGTCCACGCCTCCCGGCAAGTCCACCGACAACTCGCGCTCGCTGCGTACACGGCCCGCTCCGGAACACTTGGGGCAAGGTTTCGTAATAATGCGGCCAGCGCCCCGGCAGCGCGAGCATGTCTGCGTGATGCTGAAGAAACCCTGCGCGCGTCGCACCTGTCCAGTGCCTTGGCAGTCAGAGCAGGTTTGCGGCTGCGTTCCAGGCGCCGCACCGGAGCCGTTACAATCCGTGCACAGTTCGCGACGCGGAAACTTTACCTTCTTCTTGACACCCGTTGCAGCGTCGCGCAATGAGATGGAAAGGCGGTATTCCAGGTCCGCGCCTGGCCGTGCCGCGCTCCTGCGGCGTCCGCCACCGCCCGAGCTTCGGCCAAACAGCACATCGAAGAAATCGTCGAACGGCGCTTCGAAGCCGCCGCCGCCGCCGAACCCGCCAAAGCCCTCGCCACCGGCGCCGCCCATCTGCTCGCCCGCATGACCAAACTGATCATAGCGCGCGCGCTTCTCCTTGTTCTTCAAGACATCGTAGGCCTCGTTGATCTCTTTCAACTTGTCCTCGGCGGCCTTATCTCCGCCGGTCTTGTCGGGATGATACTTATGCGCCAGTTTCAAATAGGCTTTGCGGATGTCCTCCGGCGCCGAATCGCGCGGAACACCCAAAATCTCATAGTAATCGCGTTGTTTCGCCATGGGCATACTCTATCACCTGCACGGGCGCAATTTGCATCGACGCGGATTCAATACCCGCGGATTACTCCCGCCGCGTTCGACTTGGTGCAGTCGAGCTATTTCTTCTCCTCGTCATCGACAACGGTGAAGTCGGCATCCACAGAACCATCGGCGGGCGCGGCGTCCCCTTCAGTGTTTGCCGCGGGATTCGCGCCTGCTTCCGCCTGTTGCGCGGCCGCTGCCGCAGATGCATACATCGCCTCGGCCATCTTGTGCGACGCCTGCGTCACTTTCTGCATGCCCGCCTCGATTGCGCCAAGATCTTCGCCCGAAAGCGCCGTGCGCAGTTCGCCCAGCGCGGACTCGATTGCTTCTTTATCTTCGCCGCCAATCTTGTCGGCGTTCTCCTTCAACGTCTTTTCAGTCGAATACAGCAGCGAATCGGCGTTGTTCCGAACTTCGATGCCCTGCTTCTTTTCCGCATCCTCTTTCGCATGGGCTTCAGCGTCTTTCAGCATGGATTCGATGTCCGTGTCGGAAAGGCCGCTGGAGGATTCAATCCGAATCTTCTGCTCTTTGCCGGTGCCAAGGTCTTTCGCGGAAACGTGCACGATGCCATTCGCGTCAATGTCGAATGTAACTTCGATCTGCGGAATCCCGCGCGGCGCGCTTGGTATTCCGATCAAATCGAATCGGCCAAGCGTTCGATTGTGCGCCGCGAGCTCGCGCTCGCCCTGCAGTACGTGAATTGTCACCGCGGTTTGTCCATCTGCCGCGGTCGAAAATATCTGGCGCTTTGTCACGGGAATTGTCGTGTTGCGTTCAATCAACTTCGTGCAAATGCCACCAAGCGTCTCGATACCCAGCGACAAGGGCGTCACGTCCAGTAGCAATACGTCTTTCACTTCGCCGGAAAGAACGCCCGCCTGAATTGCCGCGCCAATGGCAACAACTTCATCGGGATTGACGCCGCGATGCGGCTCCTTCTCGAAAATCGCCTTCACGATCTCGCCAACAGCGGGCATGCGCGTCATACCGCCGACCAGAATCACTTCGTCAATGTCCGATGGCTTCAGTCCCGCATCTTCCAGTGCGCGGAAGCACGGCGCCTTCGAGCGTTGAAGCAGGTCGTCGCACAATTGTTCCAGCTTTGCCCGCGTCAGCGTGTAGTTCATGTGCTTCGGGCCAGAAGCGTCAGCGGTAATGAACGGCAGATTGATGTCAGTCTGCTTCGTGCTCGAGAGTTCGCACTTCGCCTTTTCCGCCGCCTCTTTCAGGCGTTGAAGTGCCATGGGATCTTTCCGAAGATCGATGCCCTGATCGCGAAGGAATTCTTCCGCCAGCCAATCGATCACGCGCTGGTCGAAATCGTCGCCCCCGAGGTGCGTATCGCCGTTCGTGCTCATCACCTCAAAGCTGTCATCGCCAATGGCGAGTATCGAAACGTCGAACGTTCCCCCGCCAAGGTCATATACTGCAATCTTCTCGTTTTTCTTTCGGTCGAGACCATAGGCAAGTGCCGCCGCTGTCGGCTCGTTAATGATGCGCAAGACCTCAAGTCCCGCAATTTTCCCGGCATCTTTCGTGGCCTGGCGTTGCGAATCATTGAAGTACGCCGGCACGGTGATAACCGCCTGCGTGACCGGCTCGCCGAGATAGCTCTCCGCCGTGTCTTTCATCTTGCGCAGGATGATCGCGGAAATCTCAGGCGGACGCAGCGACTTGCCCTGCACTTCAACCTGGCAATCGCCTTCAGCTGACGCCGACACCGTGTAAGGCACCAGCTTCAACTCGTCGCGCACTTCGCTGAATCGCCGGCCCATGAAACGCTTCACGGAAAACACCGTGTTCTGAGGATTCGTGATGGCCTGACGTTTCGCGACAGCACCAACCAGCCGCTCGCCGTCTTTCGTGAACGCGACGACAGACGGCGTTGTCCGCGCGCCTTCAGTATTGGCGATGACCGTCGGTTCACCGCCTTCCATGACTGCGACGCACGAATTCGTCGTCCCCAAGTCGATGCCGATTACTTTACCCATGAGTACTCTGATCCTCCTTGCCGCCAGCATTCATCGATGCTAATCGGTCTGCACATTTGCATTGCGCTGTGACGCGCCCAACTATCAAAAACTATTCGGGACTGTTCGTTTCGTCCGTTTGCCTAGATGTGCCAAGCGACACAACGACTTTTGACGGACGCAACACCAACTGTCCCAATCGATAACCTTTTTGAAACTCTTCAATGACCGACTGCTCGGGCACTTCCCCCGATTCACGCTGGGAAATTGCCTCGTGCACTTCAGGATTAAACGTCTCGCCTGCCGCGGCAATCGGCTCAAGACCATGCCGACCCAAAACCTCGTGAAACTGCCGCAGCACCATGTCTACGCCGTCCGCCAGCGCGTCCGGCCCGCCATCGCGATGCTTCACCGCAAGTTCCAAGTGATCCACAACAGGCAACAGATCACGAATCAGCGATTCCGCCGCCAACTGGCGTGCGCGGTCTGCCTCGCGCGCCATGCGCTTGCGGAAATTGTCGAACTCCGCGCGCATGCGCAGCAACTGATCGGCCAGTGCGGCACGTTCCCGGACTACAGCTTCGACATCGATCTCCGGCGCCGCACTCGTATCGGGGACCGATTCATTGGAAGTGTCCTGCGCTTCCTGAGCTTCCGCGGCGATCTCCGCTTCCAGCTTCTTCTCAAACTCTGTTTTTTCGTGATGCGACTTCATTTTCCAACTTCGCTTCATATCGTTATGTCGCAAGACGCGTGAGCAAGCGGCTCAACAGCGTTGCGGTGTAATCTACCAGGGCAGTAACCTTGGAATACGGCATTCGCCGCGGGCCAAGCACGCCAATCATGCCGACTCGCGTCGTGCCGACACTGTAGGGCGAAGCAACGAGACTAATCCCGTCGACGCCCTCACCCGGCACTTCCTTGCCAATCATCACCATTGTCCGCCGCGATTCTCCCTGCAATACTTTCGATCGCAGTATTTCCAGCAGACGATCTTTCTCCTCGAACAAAACAAATACTTCCCGCGCGCGATCGACGTCGCGAAACTCGGGCTGCTCGAATAGTTGTGTGGCGCCTTCCAGGTACAACGTCCCCGGACGGTTCGCCGGCAAAAGCTGCACGACGCGCAGCGCATCTTCCGCAACCCGCCGTTGCTCGTCCATAAACATTCGAAGCCGCGTCTGCACGGAAGCCAACAGCTTGTCAACCGGAACGCCGCGGAAGTTCTCGTTCAAGAAGGCGCTCACCCGCGGTAACATGGTCGCCTCGATCGGCGGTTCCACCGATACCATATGCGTCCGCACTCGGCCAACACTGTCTGCAATCAGCACAGCCAATCGTGAAGGCGTTACCGGAATCACATCAATTCGATTGACCTGCGCGGTACCCTCGTCCGGTGTCTCGACAATCCCCGTCTGTTGCGAAATGAGCGCTAGCAGGTGGCTTGTCTGATGCATGATTTCGTCTGCATCGTTAATCCGGGAGGTCAGCTCCTGCTCGATGCGGGCCCGCTCCTGGAGCGTAAGTTCCTGCGCGCGCATCAGGTAGTCCACGTAGTACCGGTAACCCGCGTCCGTAGGCACGCGCCCGGAACTCGTGTGCAATTGCTGCAGATACCCGGCCTCTTCGAGATCGGCCATGACATTGCGCACGGTCGCCGCGCTCACATCCAGACCAAAACGCTTGACAATCGCGCGCGACCCCACCGGCTCCGCCGTGGTGATGAAACTATGCACGGCAGCCTGAAGGATCAGATTCTCGCGTTCGGAGAGTTCTTGGTCCTGGCCCACGGAAAGTCTCCGGTTTGGCACTCGTTTTGGTGGAGTGCTAACAGATCGCCAAAGTCTACCATAGCCAAAGGGGGCTGTCAAGCAACCCATGTGGCCCGTTTCTTCCAGAATTTGACTGTATAAATTGCTATGAGTCATATGGTTATGCGAATTACAGTATGGCCATGGCACAAGGGTTTCCCTTGACTACAGCAACACCCCTTGATAGGCTCCCCTTCAATGCGAATCGGCTTCGATATCGGTCCCATCACGCACTCCAGGAGCGGCGTGGGGAATTATTGCCTTAACCTGCTAAAAGCACTTCTGGAGCTCGATTCCCTCGACATTTCCGGTTTTGCCGCTTCCGCGCGCAAGCTCGACCTCTTCGCGCTCGGCACCCCATTGCGCCACCGACACCTGCCAATCCCCACCCGCGCGATGTACATGATCTGGTCCGTGCTGGGCGTGCCTCGCGTCGATTCATTGCTTGGCGGTGTGGACGTATATCACGCTACCAACTATTTCCTTCCCCCCGTGAGGAATGCGAAACGAGTTCTCACCATCCACGATATCACCTTCAAGAAACACCCGGAGCTCTGTAGTCCCAAGATCGTCGGCCCGTTCTCGTCGAAAGTAGCAGGTTTCGCGAAAAAGGCCGATGCGGTAATCGCCGATTCGGAAAGCACCCGCCGCGACATCATCGATCTTCTCGGTGTAAATGCGGAGCGTGTTCACACCGTGCATCTCGCGGTGGACGATGCATTGCAGCCCGTGCCCAAAGAAGAGGCCCGGAGGGAAGTGGGGAAGAAGTTTGGGCTTCACCATCCCTACATGATTTTTGTAAGTACGATTGAGCCGCGAAAGAATGTTCCGGGGTTAATACAGGCGTTTCGCCGTATCAAGGCCGAATTCCCGCACCGTTTGGTATTGGTCGGCAAGCCTGGCTGGAATATGGAAGAATTTGAGAAAGTCAGCTTGCTCGAGAGTCTGGGTGCTGGAACTGACACCCCGGAATCCGTTTCCGATGCGATAGAAAAGCTTTCGTCAGCAACGAGCGAGTCTGGGCACAAACGAAGCCGCATTGAACGACTCGGATTCGTGGCGCAATCTGACTTGTCTTTGCTGTATAGCGCCGCGGATGCATTGGTATTTCCCTCATTCTACGAAGGCTTTGGCCTTCCCGTGCTCGAAGCGATGACTTGTGGGTGTCCTGTAATCACCGCAAACAATTCGTCATTGCCGGAGGTCGCAGGCGATGCCGCCGAGTATTGCGATGCGAACGATGTGGACAGTATCGCGAATGCCATGCGGCGCGTACTCTCCGATTCGGCATTGCGCGACCAGATGGTGCAACGCGGGTTTGTGCAGGCCGCGAAGTTTTCGTGGCGGAAGGCGGCCGAGCAAACTGCCGCAATCTACCGGAGCGTGTGCGAATGAGGGTGCTGGTGAATGCACTCCAGGCCAATAACCGCAGCGGCACCGGCGTGTACGTCGTTCAGCTCGGGCTGCGACTTGCCCGGCTTGCGGATCCAGACACGGTCCTTTTCGCATGGCCAAAGGATTTCGAAGTGCCACGCGAAGGCCGCGGGGCCAACGCGCAGTTCCTCGAACGCGGTGTCGGCGGACCCGGCGCCCGCCTGCGATACGATCAATGGGGGATTCGCGGCGATTTGCAGAATACACACGCCGATGTCGTGCATTATCCCGCAAACGTGGGCAGCGTGTTCCGCATGCGCAACATGGTCGTCACCATTCACGACATGACATTTTTTTTGCATCCCGAGTGGTACCGCTATGAACGCGCGTTGTATTACCGCTGGGCGGTCGCGCGATCGGCGCGCAACGCCGCGCGAATTATCGCCGTATCAGAAGCGACGGCAAACGACATCACGGAAATCCTGCGCATACCGAGAGAGCGCATCGAAGTGGTGAACCAAGGCGCCGATGAGCGGTTTGCTCCCGCGGATGAGAGCGCGCAAGCGAACGCGCGCAAGCGGTATGCGTTGCCTGACCAGTATGTGTTGTATTACGGCACAATCGAGCCGCGTAAGAATATTGAACGCTTGATTCAAGCATGGTCGGCACATGCCGACAAATTCGACCAACACCTCGTGATCGCGGGGCGAATGGGGTGGAAGACCGAGCCCATTCGTAAGGAAGCGGAACGTTCTTCCAGCCGTGACCGTATCCATTTTCCCGGCTTCATCGCCGACAACGATCTTGCCGCGGTCATTAGCGGTGCTGATGTCGTCGCGCTACCCAGTTTATACGAAGGTTTTGGCAACGCCATTCAGGAAGGCATGGCCTGCGGCGTGCCCGTCCTCACTTCGAACAACTCGAGCATGCCGGAAGTTGCGGGCGGTGCCGCAGTTCTGGTCGATCCGCTCAATGTCGAATCGATCGCCAACGGCATGCAACGTCTACTGGAAGACTCCACACTGCGCGCAGATTGCATCGCAAAGGGGAAAAAGCGCGCTGCCGAGCTCACATGGGAGAAAACCGCGGAGGGCGCATTGCGCGTCTACCGAAGCGTGGCATCCGAATGAATTCAACAAGCGCTATCCGTACCGTTGTGATTTCACAGATTTGAAACGCATATGAAAATCGTCCACATCTACAAAGACTTCGATCCGCCCGTGCACGGCGGCATGGAACACCACATGGCATTGAGTTGCTGGTTCCAGCGCCAATGGGCACAGGTCGAGGCAATCACCTGCAGTCGCGACCGGCGCACGCGAATCGTCGATCGCGAAGGCACCCGCGTAACGGAGGTGGGGGAGTGGGGGCGATTCCAAAGCGCGCCCCTATCGCCCATGTTCGTTCGCCACGTCGCCCGAATTGACGCGGATATCGCTGTAGTGCATGTTCCGAACCCGACCGCGGAAGTATCGTGGTTACTCGCCCGGCCCAAGGCCAAGCTCGTCGTGAGATACCAAAGCGATGTCGTGCGCCAGGCCTCCGCCATGCGCGTGTATGCCCCAATCCAGAATCGCTTCCTTGCGCGCGCCGATCTAATTCTGGTCGCCAGCCACGAATACCTCGAAACTTCCGTCACGCTACGGCCATTCAAGAACAAATGCGCGGTCGTTCCGCTCGGCATACTGCCAGAAGAATTTGCACTCAAAGACCCGGCCGTTGTTGACGCGCTCCGCGCGCACTACGGCGGTCCTTTTGTCCTGTTCAGCGGACGTCATCGCTACTATAAAGGTGTCGAGTTTCTCGTGCGTGCCGCGAAGGACATCCCGGTTCCCGTCGTAATCGCGGGCGACGGACCCGAACGTGCCCGCTGCGAATTCATCGCTCGGGAACTCGGCGTTAAAATCAGCTTTCCTGGCGCACTGTCCCACGACGACCTCGTGTCCCACTTGCATGCATGCGAAGTTTTCGCTTTTCCCTCGATCGCCCGGAGCGAGGCATACGGCATCTCAATGCTCGAAGCTCACGCCGCCGCAAAACCCGTCGTTGCCACTACGCTCGGTACAGGCGTTGAGTTCGTAAATATCGATGGCAAAACCGGGTTCAACGTCCCCCCCAAGGATCCCGCAGCGCTCGCGTCCGCCATCCGTCGCCTGCTCTCCGACCAGACATTGCGCGAGCATATGGGGCACTTTGCAAAACAACGTCTCGAAACCCAGCTCCATGCCGAGCGCATCGCTCGAACAGAATTCGAGGCCTACTCGAAGTTGCTCGCATAATTCGCACAAGGAGCGTCCCCGCCGGGATTCAATTTCCCGAATCTAGTGTTAGGTGAGTAAAATAGAATGCTGTCGTTGCGCGATAAAACAGGTAATTACTGGACACGTGAACCAAACTGTGCCAGAATCTCACCGGAGGGTATTGGGGCATGGCTGGGAATCCACAAGATCGAGAACCTGAGTTCGAGCATATCGATGCAGATGCGGTCTGCGAGGCGTGTGCAAACGTAAACCCGCCGGGCACGCTCCTCTGCAAGATATGCGGCAACAATTTGCGCGACCAGCGCGTGCGGCGCATGCAGGCCGGCGGCCCCGTAGAGATGGCCCAGCCCAAACTTCCCATCGGCACAATCCTGCGCGGTATCGGTGCCGTTGTCGCGTTTATCGTAATTGGCGTGGTCGCGTTGAATGTGCAGTCCATCGAGCAATGGGCGACATCAGGGTACGAAGCGCGCGCAGAGTCCACCATCAGCGTATCCCCCGAAATCTATTGGTCTGGACCCGATGCGCCCCTATTCGAGGCCATGGCCGTCAAAATTGACGAAAGTCCGCTCACTGTAGCACAGGCATCCGCAGTTCCCAGTGGCACGGCCAGCAGCACCTTCGATGGTTTCTACGTACTCAAACGCAGCACCGATCCCGTCGCAACGGTACTCGGCGCGGCGCTGGTGCAAACCAACGGTGATATAGTGAAATTCGTTGCGATCCTCGCGGACGGAACCGAAATTCGCGCCGAAGCCACAAAGAACTCGGACACAATCGCGGAAGCGATCAACGTCGGCATTCGAGATGTTGATGGTGTAGTCACCGGTGGCTATGGATTTGCGCAGATACAGGCAAACGGCGAGATCGAATGCACCGGCATGTATGGCCCTTCAGATACGCAAATCTCTGGCGTCGCTATTCTGATCCCCGAAGATGCAGCCGCCACCCCGGCGCAGGAGGAGGTCCCCTCCGACGCCCTTGTCGATCCGATTGAGGCGGCAGAGGCGGCGGCAGAGGCCGCGACGGCGGAATCAGCGCAACCGCAGTAGGTGTGTGCGGCCAAATGAGATCCCCAAATTCCGGCGCGAAGTCGCGTCGGCACTCCAAACTGGGAGAATGTCACCATGATTAACCGTGCCACCCGTCTGTCCGTTGGTGTTGCCGTTTTTGCGTCGGGAATGATCGCCTTCCTCGCATCGGCGCAGACGCAACACGCGCTTGACGTATTCCCTACAGAAGCGCGCACGGAGACGGATCCCGATTCAGGCGCATCGCTCACCTACATCACATCGAATGAGGCCAAGGACACCAACCTCTATTTCCACGAGCGATCATGGTCCGCAGATGGCTCTTTTGTTCTGTTTTACTCGACGCGCGAGAACGGCGGACTCATGGGATACATCGTTTCCACCGGCGAACTTTTCCGCGTTTCCAGCCCGTCCGGCGCGGTCGGCGCCGCGACAGCCTCCTTGAAGGGCAACAGCGTCTTTGCTGTCCGCGGAAACGACGTTCTCGAAATCGGCATAAAGATAACCCCCGCAAAGAATCCAAAGCGTAAACGTTCACAGGTATCCGCCACCGAGCGCGTAATTTGCACCCTGCCCTCCGCCACGGGCTCTACCGCATTAAACGAAAACTGCGATGGCACCAAACTCGCCATAGGCCGGGTCGGTACGCCGGACGGCGGTGACCCCGTTATTCTGATCATCGATCAGGAGACCGGAGGACTTCGCGAAGTCTGCCGCGTCTCCGCACCACAGCAATTCATGCATCACGTTCAGTGGAGCCAAACCAGCGTCAACCTGCTCAGCTTTGCCGGCATCTTTCCGCGAATTAATGTGGTGAACACGGATACCGGAGAGATTATGAGCCCCTACAACCAGCTTCGAGACGAACTCGTCACGCATGAGCATTGGTGGGCCAACGACCAAATCGTCTTCTGCGGCGGCACGCATCCTCAGCCTGCGGAAGACTCCCATGTCAAAGTCGTCGACGTGAAAACTGGGGTCACGCGTATCCTTGCCGCCGGAAGCTGGTGGCCGGCAGGCAGCGACGAAGATGTAGCCAAACAAAACTACTGGCACTGCTCCGGCAGTCCCGATGGACGCTGGGTTGCGGCGGATAACTGGCACGGTGATATCAGCGTCATTGAAGGCAAGAACGCCCGCCCCATCGTGCTTACCGCTGGCCACCGCACCTACGGGTCAGGCGATCATCCCCACGTCGGCTGGGATCGAAAAGGGGAGCAGGTAATCTTCACTTCGCACAAGCTGGGCAGCGCCGACGTATGCATTGCCACCATTCCCAGAGCGATGCAGGACGCAAATAACACCTCCCCCGTTTCGCCGTGAAGACAAAACATTACCGCGCAGCAGGCGGCGTAGTCCTCGACTCAAATGGCCGTGTATTGCTGATCGTCCGTGATGTCATCAGAGAAGGCGCGGAAGTACATGAAGTGCGCCTGCCCAAAGGGCACATTGATGAAGGCGAAACTGACGAACAGGCCGCCATACGGGAAACCTGCGAAGAATCCGGTTATTGTTGCCTTGCGGTCGATGCAGACCTCGGTGAATGTCGCTCAGAGTACACCCACAACGGCAAACACTACGTTCGAGACGAGCGCTATTTCCTGATGCATCTTACTTCCGACGAATGGCGTGGCCCGGACGTGGATCCGAATTCGGAAGAAGCCCTATTCAGTGTGTCCTGGGCGCGCGACCTCGCCGATGCCGAAAGCCGGTTGACCTATGAAAGCGAAAAGGTTTTCGCCATGCGCGCCGCCGAAGTGCTGCGCAACCGGTAGTCGGTTTACCCGTTCGCTCGACTACGAGAGCAATTCCGATTAGGATTGTACCAGTTACTTCGGTTTGACAATGAGAACAATACCCAGCGGTGAGGAATCCTCGTGAACGACTTTGAACCCTACGACTTGATGAAGTTTATACAGCAGGGCGGCGTCCTGATGTGGCCAATCCTGGCCTGTTCTATCGTTGCCCTCGCAGTCGCGCTCGAACGCTTTTTTCGCCTCAGCCGCGCGCGCAAAGGCACCCGAGAATTTCTGGATGCGCTCCGCGAAGTGCTTCGCAATGGCCGAGCGCAAGATGCCATCACCCTATGTGATGAAGCCGACGCACCGCTCGGCAGAATTATGAAAGCCGGATTGCTCAAATCGGAACGCAGCAAATCGGACATTAAAGAGGCCATAGAAGGCGCGGGGCGCCTCGAAGTGCCGCGACTCGAACGGTACCTCTCAGCGCTCGCCACCTGCATCACTGTCGCGCCGATGCTCGGTCTTCTCGGGACTGTGCAGGGCATGATCAAATGCTTCGTCGAGATTGAGCACAAAGGGGGCCAGGTAAACCCCTCCGATCTCGCCGAGGGTATAGGCAATGCATTAATCACAACGGGCGCGGGACTCGCTGTCGCCATTCCCGCGCTCATTGCATACAACTACCTTGTGACGATGGTCCAGGGCATTGTGCTCGAACTCGAAGTGAGTTCCTCCGAAATGCTCGACCTGATCGCATTAGATTCCGGCGACCGGTAACGGATTGCAGACATGAATTTCAAAGACCCCGCAAAAGATAAACACAGAATCCGGGCAAGCCTGGATATTACGCCGCTTGTCGACGTCGTGTTCAATCTGATTATTTTCTTCATGCTCTCGTCGACATTCGTCGTGCAAAGCTCAATCCAGATCCAAATACCCGAAGCCGAAGGCACACGCCAGCTCGAAGCCAAAGACATTTCCGTGACGCTGCAATTTGGCGAAGGCGGACCGGATGGTGCAGGTAGAATTTATGTAGACACCGAAGAAATGACGTCGTGGGACGCGTTATCTGAACGTCTTACCCGCGAAATGATCGACCGGCCAAATTCACTGGTTCTCGTGCGCCCCGACGAACGCATCGATACCGGCAGACTTGTGCGCGTTCTCGGCATCGCCTCGCGCGTGGGTGTCAAGCACTATGCCATCGCCGCGCAACCGCCGGAGACCGCGGAGTAGGCGCGCCATGTTACGAGATAAGGTTTTCATGACAACGGTGAGCGTTTCGATCATTGTGCATCTCTCCATGATCACGCTGTTCTCGATCTACGTGCTGATTCCCGTAAAGCGTCCGGTCTATTACGAATTCGACATAGTTGATCCAGTCACGCACGAATCCGTCATTCGCCGTCCGCTTGAGTCCTTGAAGATGCCTTCGTTCGACGAGTTGGTAGATTCCCAGGCGGCGGACGCTCAGTCGTTTGTGCCGGATCAGACCCTCACGTTGGATGCGCCGCTCGCGCTCACCACAACGCTCCCAGAAATCTCACTACCTTCGCTCGATATCGCCCAGATGGAACGCTCGGAAATGATCGGCTCCAGCCTGCGTATTCGCTCCGAGTTCACCCTCCAGGAACCTCAAGACGCTTGGGGAAGGCTCCTGTCCGGTATCGGAAGGCTTGACGACAGACTTCGCGACTTGTCGCCCTTTGAATTTGGCGACGCTGAAACACCCGTCGAGACATTGCCCACACAAATTGAGAGTCCCGCCGACGGTATCGCGATGTACGTCGAGTGGGTTGGCGAACCGCGCGACCGCGGGTTACTCTTCGCCGCTCCCATTGTATCCATCTGGCAGCTCAACCCCGAATCGATGCGCGAACCCATCACGCTACCATTCAAGGTCAATACCGCAGGCAAAGTTGTACTGGTACTCGCGCCACCAACGGATGAAGGTGAAGTAATCAACGATATCGCGCATGCCCTGGAATTGTTTCAATTTGCGCCATTGACCGGAGATACACAGCGTGAACAGTACGGAACGCTGGTAATCACCCCCGAGGACGCCTCATGATCTCACTTGAACTAAAGTGGGCACTCGTCCTCTACACAGCAGTCCTGGCCGCAATCGCGCTGTTTATCTGGGTCTACACCGAACTTACCGTTCGGCGTCCACAGCGCTACCTTGGCCAGCAGTTTCTATGGCGCTGCACGTTCTGCGGTTTCTCCTATCTCGATGAAACCAACGGAGAAATGTCGAAGTGCCCGCGATGCGAAAGCCTCATCGCCGCGACCGATGCACATGCCCGTGCTGTTCCCGTTGCTCAGCATCACGAACCCCAGCCAAATCCCGATCTGGAAACCGGCAAAAACACTTCCCGCCGAAAACGCCACCATCAACGACGTCGCGGTCCGAGGCGCCGCTAGCAAGCGCGTAATTCAATCCCCAAAGCCCGAACTCACTATCCGATTCGTAATCTTCATCGTAATCATAATCGTAACTCGTGCTCGCTGCCCGACGTACCCAATCATCCAGACCGAATGTCCGTCACACACAAAAAAAAGGCCGGACCCATAGGGTCCGGCCCATGCAATCAAGAATTATCCTTCTTTCAAAAGCCGATCAAAGTAATCGATCGTTTTCCGCAATCCATCCTTCAGCGGTATTGTCGGTTGCCAGTTTAACTTGCTTTTCGCAAGCGTGATGTCTGGCTGACGCCGCACGGGATCGTCCGACGGCAGCGGACGGAAATCGAGCTTCGATTTGCTTCCCGTCATCGCCAGCACTTCTTCAGCCAACTCCGCGATCGTGAATTCACCCGGATTGCCCAGGTTCACCGGGCCGATGAAATCCCCATCCATCAACGCGATGAGTCCCGTCGCCAAATCGTCGACATAACAGAAGCTGCGCGTCTGCTTGCCTTCGCCATAAATCGTAATAGGCTCACCGCGCAGCGCCTGCACTACAAAATTACTCACCACGCGCCCATCATCAGGCGACATGCGCGGTCCATACGTATTGAATATACGTGCCACGCGGATGTCCACGCCGTTCTGCCGGTGGTAGTCGAAAAACAGTGTTTCTGCAACGCGTTTGCCCTCGTCATAGCAACTGCGTATGCCAATGGTGTTCACGTTTCCCCAATACGATTCCACCTGCGGATGAATATGCGGATCGCCATACACCTCGGATGTAGATGCCTGAAGGATGCGCGCCTTCACCCTGCGCGCAAGGCCCAGCATGTTCAACGCGCCCATCACATTCGTCTTCACCGTTTTGATGGGGTTGTACTGATAATGAACTGGGGAAGCCGGGCACGCCATGTTATAGACGCGGTCAACCTCCAGGAGAATCGGTTCGATTACATCGTGCCGAATCAATTCGAAGCGGGGATTCTGCAGCAAGTGTTCGATATTGCGTTTGCTGCCGGTGAAAAAATTGTCGAGGCAGAGCACCTCTTCGCCACGGTCCAGCAATCGCTCGCATAGGTGCGAGCCAATGAACCCTGCGCCACCTGTAATAAGATTCACGTACCGAATGGTCAAACCCTCCTTCCGTCGTAAACACGACACATGCCAAATCTACCTACCCGGAAAGTCAGGTCCCAACGGTGCATCAAGTGGCTCGACCGTCCCCAAGCGCCACTGTCAATAGTATTCCCTATCCCGCAGGGATTTTGCAACTTACTCTCGAAACCCTTACCATATCCAACTGGGGCGACTGGGTTTGCCAAGATTCACTCTGCGAATTCCGCGCGAGGGCTGCACGTCGAGTCTATCCCCATAATTTGGTCCACAGCAATAGGTGTAGCATGTCGAATTCCCCAAAGCGCGCCCTCGTCACCGGCATTACCGGCCAGGACGGCTCCTATTTAGCCGAGTTTTTGCTCGAAAAAGGCTACCAGGTCTACGGCATCGTGCGCCGCTCTAGCACTGAAACCTTCGAGCGCATCAAGCACATAAAAGACAAGGTCACCCTCGTTCAGGCCGACCTCACCGATCAGGTGTCCATCATCGATTCCATCCGCGAGATCCGCCCGCACGAGGTCTATAACCTCGCCGCGCAATCTTTCGTGCCAACCTCGTGGAAGCAACCAATTCTCACCGGCGATGTTACGGCCCTCGGTGTCACCCGCTGTCTCGAGGCGATTCGTATTCTCGATAAGTCCATCAAGTTCTACCAGGCTTCGTCCAGCGAAATGTTTGGCGATGTGCGTGAGACGCCGCAGAAGGAAAGCACGCCGTTTTACCCGCGCAGTCCTTATGGCGTCGCCAAAGTCTACGGACACTGGATTACCGTAAACTACCGCGAGAGCTACGACATGTATGCCGTCTCGGGAATATTGTTCAACCACGAGTCCCCGCGCCGCGGTCTCGAGTTTGTGACGCGCAAAGTCAGCGATGGCGTTGCGCGCATCAAACTCGGCCTTGCAAAGGAATTGCGCCTCGGCAATCTCGAAGCCAAACGCGATTGGGGCTTTGCGCGCGATTACGTAAAAGCCATGTGGCTCATGTTGCAGCAGGAAGTCGCTGATGACTATGTAATCTCAACAGGCCAGCAACATACCGTCCAGGAGATGTGCGAGATCGCCTTTTCACACGTCGGCCTCGACTGGCAGAAGCACGTTGTCACGGACCCAGCCTTTTACCGCCCCGCCGAAGTGCATACGCTCCTGGGCGACTGTTCGCGCGCAAAAAAAGAACTCGGATGGGAACCGGAAACTTCTTTCGCCCAGTTGATCCAGATGATGGTCGATGCCGATCTCGTCCGCGTGAAGCAGGAAATCGCGCGCGGAAACGATTAGCGCGCCGCGACTCGGCACATACCGATACCTTCGTATATTTTTCGGACTGAAAAGCGAAGCGGGCGCTCAATCCGGACCCGCCCCGCGAGTGTGCTGACAGTGGGGGAGAGGCCGCGAAAGTACGATGAAAGTCTCCATCGTAATACCCGCCCACAATGCCGCGGCGACCATTCGCCAATGCGTCAAGGCGTGCCTTAATCAAACCTTCCCGGAATGCGAAGTCATTGTTGTCGATGATGGCTCCACCGACGCCACAGCCAACGTCGCGCACGAATTCCCGGTGGCTCTCATCCGACAGCCAAAACGCGGACCCGCCGCCGCGCGAAACGCCGGCGCACGCGTCGCCAAAGGCGAGGTACTCGCGTTTACCGATTCCGACTGCGTCCCGCACCCGGATTGGATCATGCACCTGTTGAACAAGCTGGGATATCCCCATCGTTTGGGAGATCCGTTTCGCGTCGTCGGCGGAACCTACGGCATTGCCAACCCGGAATCGATGCTCGCGCGGTTTGTTCACTGGGAAATTGTGATGCGCCACGCAACCTACCGCGAAGTCATCGACTTCGCAGGATCTTACAATTTCGCGGTGTTCAAAGACACGTTTGACGCAGTGAACGGCTTTGACGAAGATTTTACTGCCGCCTCCGCGGAGGACAATGATTTGTCGCGTCGTCTGTATGAACAAGGATGCACGATCGGCTTTGTCTCGGAAGCGAAAGTCGACCACTATCACCCCACCCGCATATGGCCCTACTTGCGCTCCCAAGCCCGCCACGGCGCATGGCGGGTCAAGTTATACGCCAAGCATCCGCTCTTAGGCCAAGGGGACCAATACGCCGGCCCATTTGAACTACTCGCACCCATCGTCGCCTTGCTCGCGGTGTTTCAGCCCATCATTTGGATGCTTCCACAGATCCGAAATCTGCTCTTCGTGACGATCTTCCTGACCGTCGTATGGCTTGTATATCGGCTAATGCTCTCCCGGAAGATTTCTCGATCCATTTCCAACGTACCATTGGTGTATTGTCTATTCGTTCTTACGCTTCGAGATTTCGCACGGGGACTGGGAATGCTTTACGGCACATGGCGCTTCCTCATCTTGAGAAGGAAAACCGCCTGATGCCCCGTGTCCTTGTAATTATCCCCGCTTACAACGAACAAGAGACCATCGGCGCCGTGCTCGACGCGCTCCATACGCACGCGCCCGACTATGACGTCCTCGTCGTTGACGATGGCTCCCGCGACGCCACCGCGGCTATCGTTCGCGCGCGCGGCGTCGAAGTCATCCGGCTCCCCATCAATCTTGGTATTGGGGGCGCAATGCAGACGGGCTACAAATATGCCTGGCGCAATGGCTACGACGTAGCGGTGCAATGCGATGCCGACGGCCAGCATCCCGTTGACAGAATTCCCGCATTGGTCGAACGCCTGCTGACCGGCGATGCGGATCTCGTTATTGGCTCGCGATATGTCGCGCAGAGTGACTACACGCCTTCGTTCTACCGGCGTATTGGCAAGTCGATTCTCTCGCGCATCGTCGACTTCTTCATCGGCTGCGGAATTACGGATACCACGAGCGGCTTTCGCGCCATCAATAGAAAAGCCCTCGATATACTCGCGCGTCACTATCCCGAAGATTATCCCGAAGCCGAAGTGCTCGTCATCCTGCACCGCGCAGGCCTGAAAGCAATCGAGATTCCCGTGCAGATGCACGCGCGACAAGGCGGCGCATCGTCCATTCGATGGCCCCAAGCCGTCTACTACATGGCGAAAGTCGTGCTTGCCATTTTTATCGACATGTTCCGCAAATTCATGCGAACACCAGGAGAGGAGTGATCATGGGCGGTTATGAACAAGTAGGCATACAACTACAACACCGTTTCGGCATTCTCGCGCTTAGCATAATGCTCGTACTTCTCGTGCTTGACCTCATGCGTCGTGGCTGGCTCAAGGAGCGCTACGCACTCCTCTGGCTTACAACCGCCGGCCTCAGCTTGCTCGTTGGCCTGTTCCCAGGCTTGATCGTCGCCGCGGCCAATCTCTTTCACTTCCAATATCTCACCGTTCTATTCTCAATGTACTTCGTGTTTACGCTCGGCCTCGTGATGAGCTTTAGCATCGTTATATCAAGACTTACCGATCGCAACCGTGAACTGACTCAGGAACTCGCGCTGCTCGCGCACACAGTCGAACGACTGGAGAAAAACATTGAACGCCGCGCGTGAACGCCTCCTGTATACCCTTGCCGCCGCCTGGCTCATCTTGGGGATGCTCTGCTACACCTATGTCTTTACCCGTGACTTCTATAAAGCCAACGCCCCTCAAATTCACCGCATCCTGCAAAAGTAAGGCTTTCCAAAGCCCTGTAGGTTGCTGCAGTTTTCCTCAAGTCTTCGGGCTCGCGCTAAAGAACCGTATCACGAGTCCCAAAATGGGACCCAAGAAAAAACATACGCGACAATGAGCCGGCGCCTGGTGGTATCACCAGGCGCCCCTCAACGACTATCTACGCCAAATCAAATAGCATCACTTCCGCGTCAGTACTGGCGACAATCCGTAGTGCTTCATCATTCGACACCGCCGCCGCATCTGACGTCTCCAATTCGATGTCATTCACCAGAACGATCCCGCGCACGACCTGAATCCACGCGTGCCGTCCCGCTGTAAGCGTGTACGGAAGCGATTCACCGGCCTTCAATGCCGCCAGCGATAAACTGGCATCCTGATTGATTGTCATCGATCCGTCGCGTCCATCGCGCGATGCAATCAACTGCCAACGCCCAACCTTTCCATCCGGCGAGAATGTCCGCTCTTCATAGCTCGGCTCAATCCCTTCCTTTTCCGGCAGCAACCAAATCTGGTACAGGTGAACGGGCTCGTCCTTCGACGCATTGAACTCGCTGTGCGTCACGCCGGTACCAGCAGACATCCGTTGCAGGGACCCCGCTTTCAGGACGGACCCATTGCCCATACTGTCCTTATGCTGAAGCGCACCGCTCAACACGTAGGTCACAATTTCCATGTCATTGTGCGGATGCGTGCCGAATCCGCGTCCCGGCGCAACCCGGTCTTCGTTTATCACGCGCAATGCGCGGAAACCCATATGCTTGGGATCGTAATAGGATGCGAACGAGAACGTGTGCCGCGCATTCAGCCAACCGTGGTCGGCGTGGCCCCGTTCATTCGCTCTGCGAACCGTGATCATGATTTGTCCTCCAATGTAGTGTGACGCTTGCTCTGAAACACGTCACGTGCTTATTTTCTGCCTGATGCCGATAGCCGGTTGTCCACGCTGAAACTCCCAGCGCCATTCGCCAATACGAACAACAGGCCGCCGAGTATCGAGATGTTCTTCAAAAAGCTGATCATTTCCATCCGCATCGATTCCGCCGGCAGAGTCCAGAAAGCATGAAAAATTAGCGTCGCCGGCACCAGAAACACGATCAGTGCCAGTGCACCCCATCGTGCCTTGAATCCCGTCAGCACCGATAATCCGCCGGCAATCTCGAGGAAAATCGCGCCTGCGAGGAAAAACGGCACCGCAAAGAATCCGTGCGAAGCCATGTACCCCGCCGTGCCGGACCAATCGCCCATCTTGCCAACACCGCTCATGATGAAAATGAAACTGAGCAGCACACGGGCCACGGGATACAGAAATGCGTTGTACTTGTTCTCCATGTCAAATCTCCTGTTTGGTCAATAATCGTTAAAACAGTTATATAGACAACGCCCATCCACTGGCGTTTATTTCCGTTGTTACCCTTCGTCGCAGACGTGGGGGGCGCGCGCCTTTTCCAGCAACCTGCTCAACGCGGTCAAGTCTTTCTCCGGCATATGTCCCAACATTTGCTTCAGCGTCGCGCGCAGCGCCGGTTCAATCGAGTCCAACAGCTTCAGCCCCTTCGCTGTTATCCGCACCATCACGACGCGACGATCCTCCGTGTCACGCGCCCGCTCCGCCAAGCCCATTTGCTCAAGCCGATCCACAAGACGCGTCGTGTCAGGCACCCGCGTCACCATCCGTGCGCCAATCTCCTGAACGCACAGCCCGCCCTTGTCCGCACCCCGCAGGATGCGAAGGATGTTGTACAACGGCGCCGAAAGTCCGAACTGCTTGAACGCGGCGAACTGAATGCCGGTGAGCACGCTCTCCGTGCGCACGAGGTTTAAATAGGCCTCCTGATCGGGCCCGGCAAAATCCTTCCGCTGCCGAATCTCGCGCTGCAATTGAGAAGAACCCATGCGAAATCACTCCTGACACTTAAAGTATACGTTATAACAATACCTGTGTCAACAGGGAATTGGTCCAGCATGTTTCCGCGGATCCCTATAGCCCACAAACTCGGGTTGATGCCCCTAGGCGTAATCTTCATCGTAATTCGGAACCGCTGCCCAGTCGCCAGCAAACCTTCACCGCCTCGTCGCTCGACTCCCCCCGGCCTCGCGGGTTCTATCGTGTCTGTAAAACAGGAGTCACCCATGCCGCTGCGCGTTGTTTTCGTCGGATTTCAACATGGCCATGCCTATTCGCTTTACAGCGATCTGGAGAGGCATTCAGACGTGCAAATAGTCGCCGTTTGCGAAGAAGACCCCGCCGTGCGCGACAAAGCAGCCGAACGCGGCCGCGTCGCCACCCATACGTCCTACACTGAAATGCTGCGCGATATCCCCTGTGACGCGGTCGCCTGTTGTGATTACTACGGTATTCGCGGCGACCGCATGATACAGGCGATGGAAGCGGGTAAGCACGTGATAGCCGACAAACCCATCTGCACGACCTTGGATTCGCTCGCGCGAATGCAGGACCTCGCAAATGCCAAGCACCTGAAAGTCGGGTGCCAGTTCCCGTTGCCATACGCCCCGGCCTTGATAGCCGCGCGTGACCTCATCATGTCCGGCGAGATTGGTGACGTGCAGAGCGTGACCTTCAACGGCGCACACTCGTTGAATTATGAGGGCCGTCCCGAATGGATGTTCGATCCTAAGAAATACGGCGGCTCCATTAATGACATCGCCATCCATGGGTTGGATGTGTTGCCATGGATGACCGGCCGCGAGTTCTCTGCGATCAGCACCGCTCGCGAGTGGAACGCTCGTGTTTCCAAACACCCAAAGTTCGGTGATGGCGCGGTGCTACTGTGCAAACTCGATAACGGCGGCGCGGCGTACGGCGACGTGTCCTGGTTCAGCCCTGACAAAGCCGCGTACAAACTCCCCTACTATTGGCGCTTCACCATCCTGGGATCGGCTGGCGCAATCGAAACAGGGTATCAGTTTGAGAAAGCTTTGTTGTATAAGTCCGGCGAGAGTGAGCCAAGGGAAGTCTCCGGCGAGAATCCCGCGGATCACAACTATGTAGGTGATTTCCTGCTGGACATTGCGAACACCCCCGCATTGGATCGCCTTCATACAAAACGCATCCTGAAAAGCGCGCGCACGGCACTCATCGCCCAACAGGCCGCGGACACCGGCAAGCACGACCTCGAACTCTGACGTAATCAGAGGGTTTTCTGGGTCATACGATCAGCCAAAAAGCGACCGGCCC
>CALEZK010000307.1 GCA_937928585.1 uncultured bacterium
ACTTGTTGCCGAAGGGATCGGTAATTCCCGCGGACCGTTCGCCGTAGAACATGTCGGCGGGGGCGTAGAGCGACGTCGCGCCGGCGCCCATCGCGCGGGCGTAGGCGGCGTCGGTATCGGGCAGATACAGGTGGATTGCGCAGGGCATCGCGGGCCATTCCGCGCTGGCGTCGGCGACTTCTATCATCGCGTCGCCGATGCGCGCGGACGCGTGCATGATCTTGCCGTCCGGTGTGAGCGAGCGGTGGGTTTCCCGCGCGCCGAATGCCGTTGCGATGAAGCCCAGGAAATCCGCCGCGCCGTTCACGTGAAAGTACGGAACGACGCTCTGGAATCCATCGGGTATGTGCGATTTTGCTTTGGCCATGATTGCGAATTGGTTTTCGATGGCTTGTTGCGAAGTGTTGGCGGGTTGAAAAACCCGCCCTCCGTCAGCGCACGAGGGCTTTCTCGACGGCGTCGCGTTTTTGTTTTCCTTCGAGGGCTTCGATAAGCGCGAGACCGAAATCCATCGCGGTGCCGGGGCCGCGTCCGGTGATGATTTTGCCGTCGAACTGCACGGGCGCGCCGGTGTAGGTGACGTTGGGCAGGTGCATCTTGTCGACCACGCCGGGGTAGCTGGTGGCTTTTTTGCCGTTGAGCAGGCCCGCGCTGGCAAATACTTTTGGGGCAGCGCAAATGGCCCCCGCGAACTTGCCGCTGTCGACCATTTTGTGGAGCACGGCGTGGACGCGTTGGTCGCGATCAAGGTGGTCGGAACCGGGCAAACCGCCGGGTAGCACGACCATGTCGTAGTCGTTCTTGAGCGCTTCGTCGAGCGTTGTGTCGGCGATGGCGGGGATGCCGTGACTTCCCGTAACCGTTGTGCCCGCCAGGGAGGCGGTGACCACTTCGATGTCCGCGCGCCGAAGCAGGTCGATGATCGTGATCGCTTCGATTTCCTCAAACCCCTCTGCAAGGGGGACCAGCACTGTGCTCATCTGAAAATTACCTCCGCACCTTGCGGACAAACGGCTGCACCGCAGATTGCCGCATGAGTTACGGCAAGTCTAGTGCGTGCCGCCGCTTGAGTCAACGTGCCGCCGCGTGTTGCCTCTATACCTTAGGCCGGGGCGTTGCACTCTTCGGGGCGCGGGGAAAGTTTTTCAAGACGAGGGGTAATCGCTTGACGAAGCAGAATAGGAGAAAAAGGGCTTTCGCGAAACGAAGGGTGTTTCTTGGGGGGGCGCGGGTGGCGCGGGTGGTAGTGGCAATTCGGAGGTTTTCGAGAGTTCGGTTCCCACGTGGGGGGGGACGAGGTGGGATCCCAAAAATCGGCTGACCTTTTTAAGATTTTGATGCGCCTACTATGCGGAAAGCCATCATGCCTTCCAAGAATGTCGGGGCGGCACTCTACCAGAACTCTTCAAAAACTAAACTCGTCGGGTGGCTGTTGCAAGGCGACGAAAACGATGATCCTTCATTAAGTCAGGCACCAAGTTACGGATATGATCAAGGGCCGAGGAAAGCTCGTAAGGTATAACGGAACTCTCACTGGTTCCGATGGTCAAATCGAGTAATCGAAGAAACGCCTCTGCCTTCTCAGAATTGTCGATCAAGTTCAATAGAGGCTCGCCATTCTCGTCACCGCGTAATCCAAAATCCATAATGGACCAACAATCAAATGGAACAAGGAATCGTTCAATTGCATCTACCGCTTCGGAAAAAGCGCCTTTCGATGTTGCAGGTAAGTCGGCCAGCGCCTTACTGACACCGGGTGTCACAAGAGATCGTTCTTGCGGCCAGACGCATGCCAAGAATGGCTGCGCTGTTGTACGAAACAGTTCCTCCGCCGATGACTTGTTCTTCCCGCTACTGCCCGATCGCGACATCTCAGAGATAAACTGCTCCAAGACTTGTGCGGCAGACGCCCGGACCTCATCGTCTAATGAACGAATCATTTGCGAAATGCGATCAAACGCAACCGCCGGGTCACGCTTCTCTCTGATAGCGTGAAGACACTCGACGATCAGTATAAATACCAAGCGCTGGCGTGATTCTCTGTGGAGTGTAGAATCGACCGCGCGTTCTGCCATAGTTTCACCAATAATACGAACCGTTTCCGCGTACCGAGCTCCTCGCGCAAACGCGCGCCAAAGCGGCGGAGATTCTCGATTATCCTCTAGCAATAAAGGCACTAATTCCCGCAATGCCCAGCTCCTATCGGCTTTCAAAAAATACTCGATAAATTCCATTAGGCGACACTTCACAATTAGTCGGGTAAGTCCAAAAGATTGATCGAGTGTGTCCCGCATTAATCGGAAACTATCATCTTTCTCAAACGGCGAGTCGCCGTGCTTTACCCGGGGGGGGCACTTTGCAAAAAACACATCGACTAATCTTCCAGTTGGTGTATTCAGCGTATCTAAGTCCATAGGCTCGTATTCATCAGAGCCTTCCGCTACCACATTCAAAAGCTCCTCGCCAGGCTCTGGCTGCCTCGAATTTGTAAACTCCATCGCTATTGGCCAAAGCTTAAGCCATACAGAAATACCGGCAGGCTGTTTCAAAATAAATTCTTTCCACGTCGAAAACCAATGCGACAGTCCATCGATGGCAGTTCGAACTGTCTCATTTGGTAGATTACTCAACAATTTTAACACGCGCTCGCACTCATCTATACTGCTCTGAGACATCCAAACCTTGTTGGTTTGTTTTTTAGGTTCATGAGACCAACCAAATCGGTCCCAGCAAGTCGGATAGTCCGACCCGCCATCAACGAGAGTCTCAAAATCTGATAAAACCATACTCGCATTTGAGTTCTTGCGAAACCAATCACTTGCACCTTTGGAGGCATCATTTATCCAGCTCTCACGGGGACTAAGTAATGCCGCTTCTAATGCGTCCAAACGCTCTCGACCATGTATGCTATTGAAAAAAGGGTCAGGATTTGCAGGTACAAATTCAGCAATCGGTGGCGTCAAGAACCCCTCGTCAATCCGAGACATCGTGCTTAGCTCTGGGATTGATTTTAATCCAGCCTGCATCCATGCAGATGTGTTTTTCGGAAGGGCTGCTCCAGCAATTTCAATCCGTCGCAACTCCCTTGCTGCCCAGAAACGGCGCGCTTCGGCGCGTTCCTTAGGGTTTCTTGGTCGACGCCAAAAATTTATCGGCGGAAATTTCAAAATGCGTGACGTGACGGCTAGTTGCATTTCAAAAGATAAATCGTTAAATCTCCGCGCGCGAACTTCTGCAATTTCCGGATAGTCATGAAGATTCCAAAATTGCTGGTCGGACATGGAAAGAAGTAATTCGGCGATTTCATGCGGCTCTGTGAGGTGCTCATCTCGTGACATCGCAGCCCACAGTCTTATGTGTATTGGCGAATCGACCGCCTTCCATCGCTTTACGTATGCTCTTGCACGCGAGATGTCTATTTCTGCAATTCGGGACACTGTCGCATGCAACAGCTTTGTGGCAGGCGCTATTCCAGTGTGAAACTTGTCTGGGTCGTGGTCACCAATTGGCATTTCAGAAGGTTGGACATAATAGACGCGATACAAGAAGCCTAGCCGCCAAAGATTTCGATCTACATCCCATCCAAGGCGTCTTGCGATCTCAAGCCCCGAAAGCACCGCATTCTCTAGCGAAAGAGCCAGCGCCTCGAGAAATGTCAAATCGAGTATTTGTTCAAAATGCAAAGACTTAATTTCAATCGTTTCCCCACTTCTTAAATCGGCGCTCAAAAGATCTTCGACTTTCTTGGGGCGTTTTTTTGGGGGGGCAAAGTAGGATGTACTTTGCTCAACATGCAGCCTGGGATAAACGAGTTGGCAAATGTTCCTTACCAATGTCCCCGACAATTCGCCGTCTCGCAAACTCCGCTCTACGTCATAAAACTCTGGCCATGAGTTACGCGCGAAATCATTTGCCCAACTTTCCTCAATGAGCCGCCAAGCCGTTTGAAATGGTTCGCTAATAGTTTTTCCGCCATGACTATCGATTGCGTGGAGCACTGCATTACGGCTTATCACATCATTGGACGAAAGCTTAAGCGCCCAATCAATAGTGGCACGCCTTTCAAGGCGTCCTCGTAAGAATGCCGTTGCCGCATCGACCGTTGCTCTATCCGACTCGTTCAAGCTATGCCATGGTATTTTCATGATGACTTTGACTACTTAGGCTCTTTAGATATGGCAATTATCGCCGTTAACCAATCAATGTCAGCATTATGCCTTGAAGCAAGTGCTGAAAGTCGGATCCGCTCTGATGGATTGCTTCGACGAATTAGATGGTCGAACAAATCGCTATCTGCATCGGTTGAAATGCCGCGTTTAGTTTTAACAATTCGCTTTATTTCGGCATCGATTCTGTTTTGATTGCCATTTATGGCAGAAAGCTCGGCCCACCGCTGTAACGTCGCTAGAAGTACGGCGTGATCATTCACCGAATCGTAGGCTATTGGCGTGATGCCACGCGCTTTCCAGTCTTCAATAGCTACTGGATCAGGCGCACTTTCGCCCCAGAATATGAAGCGCTCCTTGATGTCGTCGAATCGAGTACCGTCTGCAGCTACTGCATTTAAAAGGTATCGCATCGGAGGATCGTCTGCGCTGTACCCAACGAGCACGAGATTAAATAGCCGAGCAGCATCATAAATGAAATCTGGAACAACTCGCCGTCGTAAGTAATACTCGCCAAAGTCTTGATCAGTGAGAACGAGTTCGGAAGAACTTGCGGGGCTTGCCTCAAGCGCGCCATGAATATGCAGGATGCCTGCAAAACTTTCTGTCCTCCCTGGTCTTGGAATTCCTCCCAGAGAGTACGTGGCAACTTTTTGTCGAAGCGTTCTTGCCGCGTGTTGTAGTAACAATTCAAAGTTAGTTGTAACGACGGCCGTTGTACCACCGCGGTCCGAAAGACTTAAGATGGCTCTGTGTATCGGAGCTGATTTTACGGCAGATAGTAATACAGTGGCGACTGCATTCCTTACTTTGCTCTTTGCATGCGGACGCTCCATGCGGCGTTCGAGCATTCCTAAAGCAACGTCAAAGTCTTTCTTATAGAATCTGTCGATTTCTGCCTCTTGCGAGTGTTTTAGATTTTGTACAGGCGTGCCATTCGCAATTACTGAGTGGACGGCCGTGTCGACGATCTTGTAGACATCAAGTACTAGCCCGCGAAAATCTGGCAGTCCCGCTTGTCGTGATACACCAGCACCCACTATGAACAGGACTTGCCCACGCGCATGGGCAAGAAGAAGTCGTTCTGGAATTTGTGCGAGTCCTGAACCTAATGAAATTAGTCTATCAGCGACTCCTGCGGACTGGGTTGACGACGGTCTCAAGTAGTGTAACCTCCTTGCTGGAACAGGTATAAATAGGGATTTGTTGCACAAGCCTACTATATGATAATTAACATGCAAGGTGCCATATAGCCATATACAACTGCGCTGCTTTAGTCGCGGGAGTTAATGGTCGGTTAACCCCATTCGCCGCAACTGTTGGCTAGAGGCGGAACGCCGGAAATCGTGGGTTTGCGTTGCGCGGTGGGTCTTAGGGGCGAAGCGGAGCCTCTTAAGAGTGCGTCCCGACGATCGCGTGTGGGGACAAGGGGAAGGTGTCAGCCCTTCAGGCCTCGGTTTTTTGGGGAGGCCGGGACCTAGGCCTTACGACCTAGGCTTTGAGCCGTGTCGCGCCTTTGGCGCTGGGTAGTTGGTGGTCTGCGTATCGGCGGAATTTGTTGAGGTTTTTGAGGGGGCGTTTTGGCGGATGTTCGCGGGTTGTGGGGACGCTCTTTCGCACATTGGCTGTGGATAGTGCGCGGCTCGCGGGGACCATCCTTCGCCGGATAGCTACAGATGGCAAGCTGCTCGCTCTATCAGGTTGCGCTTTGGTGTGGTGTTGGTGATTGGTGGTGTTACATCCCCCGGCGCTTCGCGCCACCCCCTTCTACGGGGGATGAATTTTGATCCTCCGTCGCCTTCGGCTTTGGAGGGTTCGTTGTGGTTACGGGTTTGAATTGCGATGGCGAAGGCGAGTTATGAATACGAAGGCGAATGCGAATACGAATGCGAATACGAATGCGAATACGAATGCGAATACGAATGCGATTACGATTACGAGCACGAGCACGAGCACGAGAACGAACATGAAATGCGGATGCAACGGCGAGTTGCGATTACGAGCACGCGCACGAGCACGAAATGCGGATGCGAAGGCGAAATACGATTACGAGTTACGATTACGAATTACGAGTTACGGGGGTGGGGGTTTGATGTGAAGGGCGAGCATTTGTGTTTGATTGCCTTCGTTGTTGGGATAGGCCTACCATTCGCGTTTATGGATGTGATGGATACAAAGTGTGTTCGTGTTGTGTTGTTGCACAATTTTTTGTCGCCGTATCGGGTTCCTTTGTTTGGGGCTTTGGCGCGGCGGTTTGATTTGGATGTTTGGATTTTGGGGGACATTCGTTCGGTGCGGGATTGGCGGGCGGATGCGCCGGATGGCGGATTCCGGTTGACAAATGTTTCTCGTATTACGATTCCGTTGGGGAGTCGGTATAACGCGATCCTGTTGAACGTCACGTTTCCTTTTGCGTTGGCGCGGTTGAAGCCGGATGTGATTCTTTGTTGTGGATGGGACACGCCGGCGGCGTTCTATGCGGCGTTGCATGCGCGGGTGACGCGCACGCCGTTTGTGCTCTGGAGTGGCAGCACGGCGGCGGAGTCGACGTTGTTGCGGCGGGTGACGCGGCCGCTGGTTCGTTGGCTGGTGCGCAGCGCGCAGGCCTGGCTGGCGTATGGGTCGCGGGCGCAGGCGTATTTGGTTTCATTGGGCGCGAATGGGGATCGGACGTTTTTCGCGTTTAATACCGTGGAGACGGAACGGTTTGCGGCCGCGGCGGGGTCGGCGGATACGGCGCGGTTGCGGGAGTGGCTGGGTGTCGGGCAGCGCAGGGTGGTTTTGTTTTGTGGGAATCTGCTGGATCTGAAGGGTGTCGGGGAGTTGTTGGAAGCGTTTGCGATGGGGTGTGGCGGCGCGGTTGTTGGGGATCATGCGCGGCCCGACCTGCCATCGATCGATCTGCGTGCGCGCGGTTTGGATGAGGATGTTGTGTTGTTGGTGGTGGGTAGCGGAAAGGACGAAGAAAAGTACAAGGCGTTTGTGCGCGAGGCGGGAATTGCTTCGCGGGTGATTTTTACGGGGTTCGTGGCGCGAGAGGCTTTGCCGGCGTATTACGCGATCTCGGATTTGATGGTGCTGCCTTCGCGATCCGAGGTTTGGGGACTGGTGATCAACGAAGCTTTGGCATGCGGTGTGCCGGTGTTGGCGACGGATGCGTGCGGCGCGTCGGCGGATCTGTTGACGCATGGGGTGAACGGTTACGTGGTGCCATCGCGCGATGTGGCGGCGCTGGCTTCCGCGATGCAGGAACACTTCGCGCATCCGGAGCGGTTGGCGTCCATGCGGGAAGCGGCGCGCGCGTCGATTGCGCCGTTTACGATCGAGCGCACGGCGGACGCGTTTGTGGATGCGGTGCGGTGCGCGCTGGATTCGAGGGGATGAACTACACGCGGCAATTCGCGCAGCACGCGGCGATCACGGTGGTGACGACCGTGCTTACGGGCATTCTGTTTTACGTGCTGCGGATTGTGCTGTACAACAATCTGACGCCGGCGGAGTATGGCCTTTTCTATACGCTGTTTTCCTTCGTGACCATCGTGCAGATCGTGGTGACGTTCGGATTCGATCCCGGCTTGGTGCCCTACGTGACGCAATTTCGGGAGACCGGAGATTTTGGATCCGCGAAGTCGCTGATACTCGGATCGCTGTTGCCGCAGGGCCTTGCGCTGGGCGTTGTGGCCGCGGTGTTCTGTTTTGTGCCCGGGTTTGTGGTGAATGCGCTGCAACTGGAAGCGCCGGAAGCCACGGGGCTTTTGCAACTGCTCGTGCTGCACGCGGTGTGCGTGTTGCTGTTCAAATCAGGGCAGCAGGTGTTGTTGGGCGTGCAGGCGATCGCATGGCGCAACGCTTCAGATTTTGCGCGCGCGATCGTGTGCGTATCGTCCGCGGCGTGGATGCTGCACGCAGGCTGGGGCGTTTACGCGACGGCGATAGCGTATACGCTCGGCGCGTTTATAGAGGTGCTGGTGCAGTTGGTGGCGATTCTGTTTGCGGTGCCGCAGCTTGCGCGGGCGCGGACGTCGTGGCGGCCGGATCTGGTGCGGAACGCGTTTGATTCCGGCAAGTGGTTGAGTTTGGCGTTCGGCGGGATCGTTGTTTTTTCCGCGTTGGATACCGTGGTCATTTCGCTGGTGCGATCCAGCGATGACGTTGCGGCGTATCAGGTGGCGTTGCCGACGGCGACCATCTTGTACAGTCTGATGATCGCGGCGGGGTTGAGCCTGTTGCCGGCGGTGCGCACGTTGTGGATTCGCGGCGAGCGCGCGGTGTTGGAACGCGGGATAGAGCGCTTGTACGAAACCGCGGTGGCGGTGATGCTGCCGGCGGGAGTTGTGCTGGCGTGTGGATCCGATGTGCTGATGACATCGTTGTTCCGCGCGGACATACTCAACGCGCCAGATGCCTTTGAAGTTTTGGCAGTGGGGGGCATCGCGTTTTTTCTGGCGTATATCAACCTCCACATCCTCGCGGGGATCGATGAGCCGCGCGCGGCAGGGCTGGCTGTCCTGTCGGGATTGTGCGTGTATGCGGTTCTGCTGCCGGCGGCGACGTACCTGTTGGGCATTCGCGGGGCGGCACTATCGGGCGTCGTTGGGTATCTCGTTGCGGGGGGCCTCAGCTATACCGTGATTAAGAAGAAAGTAACGCTCCGGTTTCCGATGCGCGGGTTGCTCGGGACGCTTGCCCTGTCGCTGATGCTGGCGGTGGCAGGGTTTACGCTGCGCACGTTTGGCTGGGTCACGGTCGACAGACCGGTCCAGAGTTTAATGATCGGACTGATTCTGGGTGGCGCGGGGTTGCTGGTCGCGGAGGTTTCTGGTTTTTCTCACTTTCGCGCGCTCTTTCGAGAGCTGCGGCAACGGCAGCAGCACACGCCAGCTGCGGGTTAAGGCCAAATAAAAGAGCAACTTACGCTCTCTGTCCACCCTGCTACTTTAGAGACACGCTACTTGACAGGGGTATGAGATCGGGATATTCTGCTGAAGTCGTTCTTGGCGTGATTTTGGGTAGCGCTTGGTACGGTCGCCAGCGGTGGCGATTTTTTGGGTTGGATCGGACTTTGATGCGCGCGCGATTTTTGGATTTCATTAATCCGCGTGAAGTGGGTTGAGACGCTTCTTGCGTGGGAGGGTTGTCATGCGGTCCAGGAGTTTGGGGATGCTGACTGCGGCGATCTGCGCGGCCATTTTTAGCGCAGGGGCATACGCGCAGGACGGTACCCAAGAAGCGGTGCGCAGCGTGCTGAAAACGATGCGCGGCTCGAACACCCTTTCCGCACCACATACGACGACCACTTCCGAAGGTTATCTGAAGTTCATTGGCGCGCCGGTGGGGAACGCATTTCATCCGAGTTCGCAGGCGAAGGCGGCGGGGGATGCGCCGGCGGTGGCGAAGTCCTTCCTTGCGGAACACGGGCGCGCGTTTGGCATTCAAAATGACGGCGTGGGTTTTACGACCGATCGCGTGCTGACAAACAACGCGAAGACCTATGTTCGGCTGAACCAGGTGTATAACGGTGTGCCGATTTTTGGCGCGCAGGTAACGGTGCAGATGCAGCCGGACGGCGGCATCGTTGCGGTGTTGAGCGACATCATGCGCGATGCGGGCCGGGTTTATTCGGGGGCCATTTCCCTCACGCCGTCGATCACGCCGAACCAGGCGCGTAGCGCCGCGATTGACGCGATGCTGCAGAATCGGCCTGACCAAACTTTCGAAGCCAATGCCGCATTGCTCAATCTGTACGTGCCATACGTACTCGGCGCGGTTGGACAGGCGCGGTTGGTGTACATCATCGAGACGTACAGCACGGGCGCGGGAATGCCGGCAGACGAGCGGATTCTGATTGACGCCCATTCGGGCGCGACCGTGATTCGGATTCCGATGATATTGCACGCGAAGAACCGCACGATTTATGACGCGGCGAATGTGCCGGGGGTTGACCCAGGGACGTTGCAGCGGAGCGAAGGGGACGGTCCGAGCAGCATCACGGATGTGGATCAGGCGTATGACTTTTATGGGGATACGTACGACTTTTACTTCAACGAGCATAACCGCGACAGCATAGACAACGCGGGTATGACGCTGGACGCTACGACGCGCTATTGTCCCAGCAGTTTCAACTGCCCTTACGCAAACGCATTTTGGCGCGAGATCGAATCGCGTATGTTTTTTGGCGATGGTTTCGTTGTGGATGACGTAGTTTCACACGAGTTAACCCATGGTGTAACCACGAACGAATCCGGACTGATTTACTTCATGGAGTCCGGGGCGATTAACGAATCCCTTTCGGACATATGGGGGGAATTTGTAGATCTAACCAATGGAAAAGGGCTGGACACGCCGGGTGTGCGCTGGTTGATGGGTGAAGAAGTTCCGGGTGGCGCGATTCGCGACATGCAGCATCCAAACGCGTTCTTTTGTCCGGACACCTATAAAGGCCCGTTCTGGATTTACGATCCCAACTTTGACTTAGGCGGCGTGCACATCAATTCAGGGGTATCCAACAAGGTTTGCTACCTGCTGACCGACGGCGACACTTTTAATGGTTTCGACGTGCAGCCGATTGGATTGCAGACCGTGGCGGATTTATTTTACGAGTGCCAGACCAATCTGTTGAATCAATCGTCGGACTACAGCGATTACGGCGACGCGCTGTTGCTGGCGGGGAACAACATTGGTTTGGGTCAGGTCGAAATTGGTCAGATCGCCAATGCGTTGTACGCGACGCGAATCAAAGAGTTTGAAGGGTTGCCCCTGCGCGATTTTCGCGGCGCGGGCGCGTCGGGCGATCTTCGTATTGCGTTAACGTGGCGCAATCCGACGGAGGGCACGTATACGGGCGTGGACATTGTCCGCAAGACGAGCGGATTTCCGCAGAATGCGGCTGACGGCGTGCTTGTGGCGTCGACGACGACGGAAGAGTCGTTTGTGGATACGCCGGGCGGTGGCGTGGGCACGGACCTGTACTACGGCATATTTCCCCGGCCTGGAACCTTTGTGGGGAACCAGCCTTTGTTCGCGCGCGCGACGATCGGCGTGGATGTGGACTATCTGACCGAATCGTACAGCGATGGAAGCGACATGGCCTTCGCGCAGATGACGTTTGTGCCTACCGGGCCGGTGCCGGTAACGGGCGGCGCTGTAGAGAAGCCGGATGTATACTTCAACTACACGACCTACGCGGCGCATGTATCCACGGACAGCAAGATTAGCCCGTTGTTTGACGGCAACTTGCCTGTGGCGCGCGAAGACGCGTATTCCATTGCGATGGGAGACGACACGGAGTTTACGTTCGACTCGCCGGTCCCGATTCCGTTCTTTGGACGATTCCTGAACAGCCTGACACTATCGTCGAACGGGTTCATCGCGGCGGCCGCGTCGCAATACGACACGATGCCGAGTCCTTCGCCGACGCTGGAAGATCATTTTGCGGATCCGCGGATTTCGTTCCTGTATTCGGATCTCGATCCGCGCAGCGGCGGAAAGATCTGGGCGCGTTTCCTGGACGATCGCATTGCGATTACTTTTGAAGACGTGCCGTCGTTCGACGTTAAGGGCAGCACGCAGCCCGGCGAAGAGTACGGCAATACGGTGCAGTGCGAATTGTTCTTCGGCGGACAAATTCGATTCACGTATCTGGGGCTGACGGCTGAACGCGCAATCATCGGTTTGTCGGACGGCAACGGGGTGCCGGTGGACGCCCTTGATGTGTTGGCCGGGAACACGCCTAACACCGCGATCACCGATCTTAATTCGTTGCCGCCGTCGATACCGTTGGAGTTGCAGCCGGTGCCGGTGCAGTACATTGCGCCGGGAGACGTGGTGGCATTCACCGCGACCGCATTGACGAACCAGGGTGCGCCGGTTTATTCGATGATACAGCTTCCGAATGGATTGGGCGTGGGCGCGATGAATGGGGCGACGCTCGATTCCGCCACGGGGCAATTCAATTGGAACAGCGGCGCGGCGTCGCCCGGCGTATACGGGATGATCCTGTGCGCGACGGCGGGGCAATACAGTTCCTGTCAGACGGTGGGGGTTGTCGTTACCGCGCTGGATGTGTTGCCGCGGGCGGAAGGCATAGAGATTTCGCCCGATGAACCGCGAGACAGCCAGACGCTGGTTCTGGATTACAACTATGTACATCCGTCGTTGCCGGAAGGGCCTACGGTTATTTATTGGATGAAGAACGGCGCGGTGATTCCCGCGTTTACGAATTCGTTGACGCTGCCGGGTGAAGCCACGGCGCCGGGCGATTTGTGGACCTGCCAGGTGTTGCCGACGACGATAGCGGTGGGAACGTACTTCACGCAGAACATTTACCTGCGCGGCGATGTCGTGCAGGCGCCTGCGGTGACGATACTGCCGGACCTGAAGGTGGACACCAATAACGATGGCAAGGTGAATTCGGTCGACGTGCAGTTGGTTGTGCAGGGGTTGCTGGGTACGGGAAGTCCGACTGTTGACGCGGATGTGAACGGCGACGGGAATGAAGACGCCGCGGACATTCAGGAAACGGTGAACTATATTTTGAAGAGGAAGGACAAGTAGGCTGCGCGTTGGCACGCGCCTGGTTTAGCCTGCGTTTGATTGGATCGAAACAGCGCCGGTGGAGTTAATGGCTCCACCGGCGCTGCGTTGTTTCTGAAAGAGAGCAGTATCAAGCAGCGATGAGCGCGAATGAGCTGCGTCTGGCGACTTGACAGCCAAAGCTGTAGCGCCGTACGAAGCGGACTCTGCTACAGCAGTCCATAAAAGTGCGCTTCATACGATGCGAATCTGAAACGATTTAGGGTTGGAGTTTTTTCAGTTCGCTCATGTCTTGAACTTTGACGCCCTCGGGAACTACATAGGCGAATTCGGCCGGGGTGAGCGGGACATTGATCTTGATGTCTTTGTAAACAGTGGTGGACATGGGCGCGCCCTTCTCATCGATGACTTCCATTTTCACCTGTAGGCCAAGCTCTTTCGAGATGTAGGTGCGCATGATGCTAATCGGCGATGGCGCGGCGGATTTGGTTTCCGGATTTGGCGTTACTTCGATTACGTAAGTGGGCTTTCCATCGACGGAGGCGTCCGGCAGCAGTTTTAACTCGCCCTGGCGGCGAAGGGATTCGATCATCGATTTGCCGGTGAGCGGGGCCTGTTTCTCGGAATCTTCCGGGGACATGCGGTAGACCTGCTTCATGCCCATGGCTTCCATCTCGTTAAACATTTCCTTGCCATCGAACACGCTGAGTATTTTTTGTTCGAGGGTGCCCGCGACGGGTACGCCGGTATCGATTTTATTGAGCATGTCGATCTTGAAGTAGGACTTCTCGCCTTCTTTCAGCACTTGCATGGTGCCGGTGGCGAGGGATTTCATGGTGGCCGGGCCTATTGCCACGGTGGTATCCGTGGTGACGTTTGCGGTGAACGAATTGGTTTTTGCCCAGAGTTGCTCGACTTCTTTTTCGACGGATTCGATGGTTTGCTGGGCGAGGGCCGTGAAGCCGCAGAGTGTGAGAACCGTAAGTGCCAGAACACCGCGTCGCATGCGCGTCTCCTTGTTGGTAGTGGGTGACAGCCGGGGATACAGACGAGACATAGTTGTCCCGTGTTCACAGTTAGACCCGCCGTACAGGGGGCAGGATTCGGGGGAGTGTATCACCAGGCGGGAAGGCGGCCCAAACGCGAGGTCGCGCGTGCTTTAACTTCCTCACCCGTGAGCATTTTTCGCCGCGCGATGCACTTTGCGCTGAAGCACGAAACCTTGATGCGGTGAGAAAAGCGGGCTAGAATCCGGTGCATCATGCCTGCAAAGCACCCGGCAACATCCACTCTGACGCCCGAAGAACGCGCGCGGCGCATTTCGCTTGTCGTCCTTTTCGTAGTTTTGCTGGTGATCTCGGTTGTGCGCATACGTCTTGCGCCTGCGCCGTTGGAGCGGGACGAGGGCGAGTATGCGTATGCGGGGCAGCTCCTGTTGCACGGGGTTTTGCCGTTTGACGAGATGTACAACATGAAGATGCCGGGAATCTATGTTGCGTATGCGGCGATTCTTGCGGTGTTTGGCCAATCGGTTTTTGGAATACACCTCGGTCTGCTTGTAGTGAATGCGGGCGCGGTCCTTTTTCTGTATGCGCTGACGCGGCGCTATTTGAGTCCGCCTGCGGCGGTCGCGGCGGCGGGGACCTTCGGTTGGATTTCGCTGAGTTCGGGGGTGTTGGGCGCATTTGCGCATGCGACGCAGTTTGTCGTGTTTTTTGGGTTGGCCGGTTTGTTGGTGCTTATGCATCCGGGCAGATCCGTGCGATGGACCCACGCGCTGGGCAGCGGGTTGCTGTTTGGCGTTGCTTTTATGATGAAGCAGCACGCGGCGCCTTTCATTGTGGTGGCGGGCGTCTATTTGATCTGGCGCGTGGTGACGGATGACGCGCTTACGCCGCGCGCGCGCGGGGCGAGCATCGTGACCTTTGGCGCGGGCGTATTTGCGCCGTTTTTGGCTACGTGTGGCGTGTTGTGGGCTGGCGGAGTTTTTGACACGTTCTGGTTTTGGACGTTCGATTATGCCGGGGCCTATGTTGCGAAGAACAATGCAACGCGAATTCCCGAGAACCTGGGATTGGCGATGCGGACGATTGTGCCATCGACTTTTCTCATTTTGATCTTGTCGCTTGTTGGGTTGGTGGCGATGTGGAAGCAGCGGCGCGTCGGGTTGCTCATTGGGGGCATGCTGATCGCGGCGTGCATCGCGGTGAGTCCTGGATTTTATTTTCGCACGCACTATTTTGTGTTGATGCTGCCTGTGCTGGCGGTGTTGTGCGCGTTGGGAGCGGAAGCGTTGGCGGGCAAACTGCCGGCGACAGTTCGCGGCGCATCGGCAACGCTTGCCGCGTTGGGTATCGTGGGTGTTGCTTGGGGTCAGTATGCACTGGCGGATCGCGCGTATCTTCTGACGCAGACACCGGTGGAAGTTTCGCGCACGCTGTATTCGTTTAATCCGTTTCCGGAATCGTTGGAGGTGGCGCGGTATTTGCGCGAGCATACGGGGCCGGAAGATCGGATTGCGGTGATTGGATCCGAGCCTCAGATATGTTTTTACGCGCAGCGGCGGTCCGTCAGCGGTTTTGCATATATTTATCCGCTGATGGAAGATCAGCCTTTCGCGGCGGAAATGCAACAGCAGATGATCGGCGAGATCGAGAACGGCGCGCCGAAGTATGCCGTACTGATTTCGGTGAGCAGTTCGTGGAATGCGAATCGCAATAGCGATCTGAGGTTCATGAGTTGGGCGCAGAAATACTTGATGGAGAAATGCGAGCGGGTCGGCTTGATCGATATTACCGAGGCAGGCACTGCCTACTACTGGGACGAGAAACAGCGCGGACGCCAGCCGATATCACAGTTCTGGATCGGCGTCTACCGGGTCAAAGAGAACAGCGCGAGCCCTACGACACCGGCCGCGCCTTAATCCGAAGTTAGACGCGCACTGATTCGGTGGTTGCGTCCCATGTTGCCGCGTCTCCGGATTGCTCTGACAACACCGCCATGTGACAACAGATCGCGCCCATGAATCCTGCTTCAATTGGGGCGATTGGTTTTTCGCGCGTGCGCATGCACCGGAAAAAGTCTTCGAGGTGCGGGGTGTTGTTGATTCCGGTTGATTTGATCGTTTCGACGGATTCGTTCTGTCTGCGGCCTTTGAAAATGTTCAAGGTCGACATGTCGCGAATTTCGATGGTGCCTTCGGAGCCGAGATAGCGTTCGAGCAATCCGTAGTGGCCGTTGACGAAAGTTGCGGCGAAGCTGAAAGTGAATTTCTCTGGGTATTCGAGCAACACGCCGATAGTGTCGGCGCAGGTGCGCCCATCGTTTAATTGATATATGCCGCCGGTGGACATGACACGTTGGGGCATGCCGCAGCCGGTAATGAAGTGACAGAGATCGAGGTGGTGGAGCATGAGATCGCCCGATGCGCCGTTTGAGTACTCCACGTATCGACGCCAGTTGAGATAGCGCTGTTCCTCGAAGGGATAGGGTTTGGTGTCGCGCAGGAAACGCTGCCAATCGACATCGGCGGCCTGAAAATTGGCGGGGCGCGATCGGGTGAAGCCGCCCCAGCCGTGGCGGTCGACCTGGACCATGACGACTTTGCCGATTCCGCCGGCCTGAATAACCTCGCGCGCTTTTTGGTAGATGTTCACGCTGCGGAGTTGCGTGCCGGTTTGGAGGACGGCTGCTTTCTCGTTAACGCGATCGCGAACGGCCTTGGCCTCTTGCCAGGTGAGCGTCATGGGTTTTTCGGTGTATACGTCGTGGTTGCGATCGAGGGCCGCGAGGATCGCGGGGGCGTGAATGTGATCGGGCGCGCCGATGACGACTGCGTCCAGCGTTTCCGCGGCGAGCAGTTCTTCGAACGCGACGTAGGCCTTTGCATCGGGGACTTTCGCGCGGCATTTCGCGACGGCTCTTTCCAACGTAGGCTTGTAGACATCACTCACGGCGACGACATCGACATCTTTCAGGTCGAGCGTACTGTCGAGTATCGAGCCACCGCGTCCGCCGACGCCAATGAACGCGCATCGGATGCGGTCGTTCGGGCCGAGCACGCGACGCGCGGGGGCTTCCACTTTCACGACGGGTTCCGGCGCGGGCGCGGGCGCGGGCGGGGGTGTTGTCACCGCGGCGACCTCGGTTGGCGCGGGGGTGGTGCAGCCGCCGAGTGCGCCGGCAGCACCGGTGGCGGCCACGTTAGAGAGGAATTGCCGTCTGGTCGTTTTGCTCATGGTTGTGCTCGCGTGGAGTGTTGTTTGGGTCGGGGAACAGAGTAGTCTTTGGGGGTTGTTTGGCTCAAGATTTTTGCGGTTGCGGTTTTTTTGGCGGGGGTGGGACAGCCACCGGCTACGCGCCGGTGACAGTCCCGGCTGGGAGATGGGTTCGATTACGATTTGCGTAATCATGATATTGATCGCAATCATATTCACTAAAAATCATCACCCACAAAAACGACACGCCCCGTCGTCAGACGGGACGTGTCGCTAATCAACCAATGACGCGATTATTTTGCGGACGCAACCTGAAGCAGGTTTTCCGGGAACGTTTTTAATGCTCCCTCTTCCTTCCACTGATTACCCTGACCGGTTCCGTCCCAGAACAGATCGCCGCCCGGCGCGCCGGCGGACGTGAATGCCTCCGCTGCTTTTGTGCCGTTGTTCGCGTATACGTTCCCGGTGATGACCGTATTGTCGGAGTGCGGTTCGATGTCGAGTTGATGATTGAGGT
>CALEZK010000308.1 GCA_937928585.1 uncultured bacterium
CCGCTACCGTGAGACACAAATTCAGCGCAACGATGGGGGAGGGGAAGCGCGCACAAAGAAAGTACTACCTCAACACACGTAACCGTCTTCGCCTCATGATTAGAAACTTTCCATCCGCCAAACTCTTCCCCGCGCTCGCGCAATTTGCGCTCAATGAAGCGAGAGCCATCGGCCGTGCCACGCTGGATGGCGCATTTTGGAAAGTCGCCGCACACATTCGGTCCTGGTTCACAACCGTCTTTTCTCTTCCACGGTTGCTCCGGCAAAGACGCAATCGATACGGCGTTCATGGGAGGTTCTGGAATCATATCTCCGAAGACGCGACGTTCTTTCCCGGTATAGCCCTGCCCGTGAACGGCTGGTACGAACCTAAAACCATCGGTTCGCTTGCTGTCAAGCCAATTTCTGCGCGTGCTTGGACCGTCCTATCACAAGGTCGTTTGAGGGTTACCCATGCAAATTGCTATCCTCGCTGTGGCGCAACTCGGGTAAATGTCATTAACAACGGGCGAAACCTCGGGTTATTGTCCACAACCAGTTCCGGTATCGACGAATTCAGCATCGACGAGGGAGAGGTGTCGTTTGAATCCGATCGCGTGTTCCTCGCCGAAGAGACGGGTGAACCCTGCGACATCGGCGGCTGGCTGCACCTCGAACATTTCCCGTCGTAGACCGGCAAACGAATACGGAAGTTGAATATGCCCGACGTGGCAGTCCTCGCAACCCTCCTCGAAAGAAAAATCTTCATCGAATCGGCATTGGAACAGCGATTGCCTTCGGTGGATGCCGAGCCGCGCGAGGTCCACGCCGCAATGCACTACGCCGTCATGAACGGTGGCAAACGCATTCGCCCCGTCATCGCCCTCGCCACCGCTGAACTCGGAGGATTGGACCCCGATCAAATCCTGGATGCCGCCTGTGCCATTGAGTTCGTCCACACTGCGTCCCTGATTCTCGACGACCTTCCATCCATGGACGACTCCGATTCGCGTCGCGATCAACCCGCAACACATCGCGTATACGGCGAAGCCACGGCCACCCTCGCAGCGCTCGCCCTGCTGGCGGAAGCGTATGCCCTGACCGCTAAGAACGCCGCAAAGCTACTTCCGGCGCAGGGTGTCGCCGATATTATTTCCGTTCTGTCGAACACAATAGGTACTGCGGGCCTGATTCACGGTCAGCACGTGGATCTGACCACCAGCTCTACAGCCGCCACCCTCGAAGCGCTCGAAGAAACGTACCGCCAAAAAGCCGCTGTACTCTTTCAGGCCGCAATAGCAGTACCCGCATTGCTTTCCAATATGAACCCGCAACAATGCGCCGCCCTCGAATCCTACGCCACGGATTTGGGTGTTGCCTTTCAAATTACCGATGACCTTATCGACGCCCGCGAAGAGAGTGCAGGCGATGCGCCGAAGGTCACCTTCTCAACCTTTCTCGGAGAGGATGGCGCGAAGGAAAAAATCGCCGCGCTTGTCGCCGGCGCTTCGCGTGCCCTCACTATTTTCGGCGAAGATGCCGTTCAACTTCGTGTGATGGCGGAATATGTCTCGACACGCACGGTCTGAATCGTCGGGCCTTGTTAAGCTTCTCGTAGGCGCGATTGCCCTCGTGCTTCTCGCAGGGTTTGTTGGTGCCTGGCTGGGCGGTCAAAACCGTCCTGCGGAACCTGAAAAGTCCGCCGAAGTAAAAAAGGAACAAGCGCCCACGCCAAGCGCCCCCGAGTCCGCCGTGCCAAAACCCAGATTCGAGCCGCCCCTGTATTTCTACACCACCATCCAGCCCGGCGCCGATCTCGAAGCTATCGCCGGAGAAGTAAAGCTCGCCGCCGCCGCCGGTGTGCACAATTTCATTTTGCGCATGCCGTTTCCATGGCCGGATCAAGGCGCCGATATAAACGCGCTCTTGTATCCCCTCGATAGAATCGAACAGGAAGACCCCGACGCGGCGATTATTCTCTCTCTATCGCTGAACCCCACGGATGCATGGTTCGCCGCAAATCCCGGCGCGGCAAAAGCAACCGATCCCGGGAATCCCGTCTATCCCAGCATCGCGTCCCGCGCCTGGTTGGACGCATGCAAAGGCGGCATCTCCAACTTGCTCCAACAAATCGAAAATACGGGTCGTGGCCAAAGGGTTGCTGGTCTACTCCTGGGTGCCTTGGAGAATGATAGTTGGAGCCATAGCAGAGGATATGACGCCGGCGAAGCAATAACTTTCTCGTTCCGCGAATGGCTCTCCGTGATTTACGGAGGCGATGACGGACTCCGTCAAGCATGGGGCGATCCCGAAGTCTCCGTCGCCAATGTCCAGGTCCCGGACATGCCCGACAACGAAAACACCGAAAATGTCTTCTTCGCGTTTCCCGAGGAGCAACGCCAAGTCGACTATTTGCGCTTTCTCTCGGAAAGCACCGCTGACACCATTTCTTCGCTCGCCGCGCACGTTCACCAAACTTCTGGCCGCTACTTCAAGTTATATGTTCCCTACGGCCATTCGTTCGAACTGTTGAACAACGATTCCGGACATCAGGCCTTGGGCTTGCTGCTCGATGGAGAGATCGACGGTTTTGTCAGCCCCGTTTCATACGACGACCGTGGTCTTGGCGGCGCCGGCGGGTTCATGGGTCCCGTGCACAGCGCCCGATATCACACACGCGAATGGATCGTGCTGGATGATACGCGTACCGGCATTTCGCGCAACCCGGAGTCCGGCGCGATCGATCGCCTCGAAGGACTCCGCACCGAAGATGTCATTCGCGTGCATCGTCGAAACTACGCCGCGGCAATGCTCAACGGACTCGGCCTCGCCTGGGCCGATATGCAGGGCACGGGTGCACTCTACGAACCGCGAATGTGGGAATCGTTTCGCACCATGCGCGAGGCCTATGATGCCGCTTGGAACGGACCAAATGCTCCGGCTCCCGGCGATTTCGTGACCTATCCCACCCTGGATGAAAAACTGACGCTTATGGTTGTTCTCGACGAGCGCAGCCGTTTCTATCAGCGTTGCGACGTGAAGTTGAACGAACTCCTGCTGCGTCGTACGAGAGACATCGCCCTGCGCGTCGGCGTGCCCACGCAGTTCTGTCTCCTGCAGGACGTTCTCGATGGTCACGCCGCGCCCGCGGCGGCCTACCTCTTCCTGAACACGTTTCATCTGAACGCCGATGACCGCGAACGCTTGAAAAGCATCCTGATAGCGAACAGCGCAGCCGCCATTTGGATGTATGCCCCGGGCTATCTCGCCGATACCGCCTCTGCTGACAACATCGCACTCACTACAGGATTCAAAATCGCGCAGTTCAAAGGTCCTGCCCGCTCCGGATCGACTTATCAGCTGTCGGGCGGTCGTTTCATGAAGAAAGGACAGGAGTTCGGCGTTCAGGAAAGCTGGTCCCCGCTGTTCTATGCGGACCTGCCCGCATCGAAGTCCCTGGCAAAGTATCGCTCCTCGGAGCGTACGAGCGTTGGTATAGAGTTTTTTGAAGAAGGGTGGGCTTCCGTTTTCGTTGGAGAACCGGGCATCACCGACGATCTGCTACGGGAGATTCTGGTAATTCTGGAGCGCTTCGTAATTTTCCGATCGCGCACCACGGAACATGACGATATAGCCCACTTTGGGCCGGGCCTCATCGCGGTCCACGCGTCAACAGACGGCGAACATCCCATCTACTTTCCCGAGGCACTCGACAGTAAGGATGTACTCGATCCGAGCACAGGCTGGTTAAATAAAATATACATCTCGATGCCGATGCGACTCGGCGATACCCGAATTCTTGCCGTTCATCCCGCCATCTCAGATGAACTTCCCGAAGACATTCCAGATGAAGTCGATGCTGTAAAATAGTCCTAAAAAACGCTAAAGAAACGTTTGTGCACGAAATGATACTCGGTATTGACATCGGGGCCACGTCCATCAAAGTGGGCGTGTTTGCGCAGGACGGCCATCTCCGCGCCCTTGCGCAACGCCGCAATGCCCCGGAACCAGATCCAACTGGGGAAGACGGTTGGCTCATCTGGAATCCGGACCGCATCTGGGCTGATGTCTGCGACTGCATCCGAGAATGCGTTGCAAGAGTTGGGGGAGGGGATACCATTCACGCCATGGCCTGTACCGGTTTCGGTACGGACGGCCTGCCTCTGGATGCCGCGGGCAATCCTTGCTACCCATTCATCAGTTGGCACTGTGGCCGAACCGCCTCTCAACCGAAGGTCTTGGCCCAGCGCATGCCGGACGAACAGTCTTTCGCAATCACCGGCTACCACAACTATGCCATCAACACCGCCAACCGCTTCCTCTGGCTTCGGGAGCACCGCCCGGATGTGCTCGACAGAGCGCATCGGTGGCTATGGATGCAGGACTACGTCGCCTTCAAGTTGTCCGGCGCGTTTTCAACCGAATGCA